>CAXRES010000182.1:0-20815 GCA_964229575.1 Alphaproteobacteria bacterium | reverse complement strand
GGGACACCGTCTCCTCGATCGCGCGCCGTTCGGGCGAGGCGGGTGACGCGACGACGGCGCCGTCGGCCTGGGCAATGGGGCGGGATCGACGCGGGCGACGGCCTTGAGGTTCTGGCGGGTCAGGGACTCCCCGGTCGTGCGTTCGGCGGCCGTGACCAGCACGGAGGGCAGGGTCACCCTCCCCAGCGTGCCCCTGACCGGGGCGCCCCGCGTGCTGAGGCCTTCGGTTTCTTCCTTGCCCAATGCGGCGGAGAACATGCGCGGCGCCGGATTGCCGGCGCGATCGGGCAGCGCCGCGGCCTGCATTTGCGTGTCGCGGTCGTCGGGGCTCGGGCGCTGGATTTTGGCATCGCGGAGCGGATCTTCGACCAGGGCGACGTCGAGCGGGCGCGACTGGCTGCCGCCGTCGCGATCCGGGGAAGCGAGGCCTTCCGACGCGCCGCGGTCGAGCAGACCGAGCGCCGAAACCGCAGCGACGACCAGCGCCACGGCCGTCGCGGTCCCCATTCCGGCAAGTGCCGCGGTACCGAACAGAAGCCACAGCAGGAAGGCGAGCAGGGCCAGCAGGAACAGGAGGATGTAGTACCAGGCGAGACTGAACGCACCGGCGATGAATCCCATCGTCGGGCCGACGCCGAACTGCGCGAGGCACAGCATCGCGATGTGAATGATGGCGGAAACTGCAACGGCGCGAATCACGCGTGTCGGTCCCTGGCGGCAAAAATCGCGTTGATGATTTCATATGATTATATGCAAATATCGAAGGCGGCGGAACTCGACACTTTAGCGCGATGGGCTTACGGCGGCGTTGGCCGACGTGGTTAATGTTCCGGGCGAGAGAACCCAGAGAGACAGGCCCAGAGAGACCGGCAATGTGGACGATTCTGCGGCGGCACCTGAGCGGCGACATTCCCTTGAGCCGCGCCTTCTGGATCGACGGGGCAGGGCTGCTGACGGCGCTCGGCGTCGTCATGGCGCTGGTTTCGCCCGTTCTGCGCGGGTTTGACGACGTTGCGGCCCTGATCGGCGGCCTCCTTCGGGACCTGGTCGCCCTCGCCGTAACGGGGTTCTCCATCGTCTGCGTATGGAATGCCGCCTCGCGCGCCGCCGCGCCGGCCTCGTCCGGAAGCCGGCTTGCGCCGGCGGGCGCCAAGCTCGCCGTGATCCTCGTCGCGACGGGGCTGTCGCATTACCTGGTAACGACGGTGCCCGGCCGCATCGCCATCCTTTCGGCGCGCCTGAGCCCGGAGATGACGGATTTCGTGATCGGGCGCAGCGGTGCCGACGAGGTGACCTTCTCCGGCGCGCTCAACGATGTCGCGGCGCGGCGGCTCGCCGCAGAACTGCAACGACCGGGCGTCAAGGTCCTGCGCGTCACCAGCCACGGCGGCCTGATCGTCCCCGTCATGGAGCTTGCCGAAGTGGTGCGCGCCCGCGGTATCGCGGTCGCCGCATTCGGCCGCTGCCTGTCGGCCTGCCCGATCCTGCTTGCGGCCTCGCGCAACGCCATCGTCGCGCCCGATACGGAGATCGCCTTTCACCGCCCGACGCCGGCCGCCGGCCTGCGCGTCACGGACAGGGACGCGGTGGCCATCGCGGGCGCCGCCTGGTACGAACGCTTCCGCAATTACGGCGTGCCGCCGCAAACGGTCGCCGAGATGGCGCGCCATGAGGTCTGGCGGCCGGGGCTCCGCCTGCTGGCCGAGACCGGATTCGTCAAGTTCGTCGTCGACGGGCGGCCGCCCCGGCTGGTGGCGGCGCGAAAGTGGTGCGCCGATCACAGGGCGGCCTGCGCGGCGCCGGTCAGATAACCGCGCGAACGCGGGTCAGTCGATGGCGCGCGAGCGGATGTAGGCCCACACCTGATCGAACTGTTCGGGCGTCAGAACGCCTTCCCACGACGGCATCTGGCCCTTGCCGTCGGCCATCGCC
Organism: Alphaproteobacteria bacterium; assembly: GCA_964229575.1. Lineage (GTDB taxonomy): Bacteria > Pseudomonadota > Alphaproteobacteria > SMXQ01 > SMXQ01 > WHSO01. The sequence goes on along the minus strand of CAXRES010000182.1, from coordinate 18,883 downwards.
TTGTTGAAACGCGGTCGTTCGTCCGCCCTGAGCTTGCGCAGGTCGTAGGCGGCGCCCGGGCTGATCACCCGTTCGCCGTGGCAGCCTTCGCAGTTTTCCTTGTAGACCGCTTCGCCGGCCTCGATCGTCGCCGCATCCTGTGCCCGGGCGTGCGAGGCGCCCGCGAGGAGAGCGGCAGCGAGGAGAGCGAAAAGCCTGAGTTGCATCATTCCCTGAAACCTTTTCGGCCGATGACCGGGCGTAAGAAGGCCCGCGGCCATTGGACCGCGGGCCGATCTGACGGATACGGACTATGGCAGGGCGAAAACCACGACGGAGTTATGCCCGCGCACCGGTTTCGCCATCGACTTCCGGGTCAGCCCCAGGGGACCGCGCGACACCGATTGCCCTTCGCCGGTGAACACCATGACGTACTGCTTGCCGTTGACGGCATAGGTGACGGTGCTCGTGACGATGGGGCCGGCCAGGATGTTCTCCCACAGGACCTTGCCGTTCTCCGCGTCGAGGGCGCGGAAGCGGCGGTTCTGGTCGCCCCAGAAGATGAGATCGCCGGCGGTGACGAGCGCCGACCCGACCGCGCCCTGCGGCTGGGAATAAAGGACCTTCATCTCCCCGGTCGCGAGATCGACCTTGGCGATGTTCATGTACTTCGCCGGATCGATGCCCGGGCGCATGACGCCCGTGCGCGGGCCCCAGCCGGTCTTGGCCTTCTTGTTGGCCTTCATCGACAGGCACTGGTCCTGGAACGGCACATAGACCGAATTGGTCTTCGGACTGTAGGCGATCGACCACAGGCCGCGGGTGTTGTGGTAACAGCCGACGATCTGGTCGCCGTCCTTCCAGAACATCTTTTCCCGATTGAGCGAGGTCTTCCCGGTCTTCGGATCAATATGATTCATGTTGATGTTCGGATCGTCGAACGGGAAGGGGCGCGCCCACAGAAATTTGCCCGTCGCCCGGTCGACGACGAACATGCCGCCGCCCTCGGCGACGGAAACCACCACTTCGCGTTCCTCGCCCGGCTTGATGTCGGGACTGATCCACTTGGCGTGCTTCGGGTCCGGATTGAGCCGCGTGCGGACGAGAATGCGTTCCTGATTGTGGTCTGCGTCCCAGTCGTCGCCCGGCAGTTCCTGATAGTACCAGGCGAGCTTGCCTGTGCCGACGTCGAGCGCCACCGTGGAATTGCTGAACAGTTCCACCGGGGCGGTCGTCGGTACGGCGAGCGTGCTGCCGTGCCGCGTGAGGCGGGTGTAGGGGTTGGGGTTGGCGGTTCCCCAGTAGGTCAGCTTGCGCGTGGGATCGTAGGATCCGGGCAGGCCCCAGGGGCCGGCCGCGCGCTTTTCCACCGGAATGTTGCCCCATGTGTCGCCGCCGATCTCGCCGGGAGCGGCGGTGACGAAGAATTTCCACGCTTCCTTGCCGGTGCGCGCATCGTGCGCGGCGATGAAGCAGTACTGGCGCTGTCCCGGGTTGCAGGTCCGGTTGGTGATGATCTTGCCGTCGGCGACCAGCAGACCGCCCGCCGTGTGGCCGCCGTCATCCACCTTGGTCTGCCAGCGGAGCTTGCCGGTGCGCGCGTCGAGAGCGACGAGATAGCCGTCAGGGGCGGGGAAGTAGATCATGTCCTCGTAGATGCCGAGGTTCTTGTTGCGCGCCGCCTGCGGGTTAACCCCCTTGGGATAGTCGCGGACATATTCCCAGATGAGATCGCCGTTGGTCGCGTCGATCGCCTGGATCGTCGCGCCGGGCGCGAAGATATACATGACGCCGCGATAGACGATGGGCGTCGATTCCTGCGTGCCCACGGGCAGTCCGCGCGACCACGCGACGCGCATCTGGCCGACGTTGTCCTTGTTGATCTGTCCGAGCGGACTGAAACGCTGCTGGTCGAAGGTCCGGCTGACCATCAGCCAGTCTGCCGAATCCGGATTGGCCAGCACCGCTTCCGTGACCGGCGCGAAGCCGGACCTTTCGGTCGATGCCATTTCCGTCGATGAAGTGCAGGCCTGAAGGCCCGTCAGACCGAACGCGGCCAAGGCCACGCATGATGCGATCTTGCGCATGGTATCCCCCTGATTATCTGTTCGAATTGCGACGCCTGTTCTTGGCGTTTTCTTGTTTTTACGTTTCTTGTTTTTGCGGGCCACCGATTGCCCCCGCAACCGGTGGCCCTGGCGAGCAGCCTATCACTTGGCCCCGCCGTGACAAGACAGCAAATCGGGCAGGGCGAGGCAGGCACGGCCCGCCTTGGCAGCGCCACGATTTCACGCCAATCTGCGCCGATGATCGCAACCTCGCGTCTGCCATCGTTCCTGCCCGTATGGGCCGTCCTTGCCGGAGCCTTGCTGCTCGGCGCATGTTCCGGCACGCCGATCCACGACTGGCCGTGGATCGGCCGGGGCACGCCGGATGGCGAAGGGACAGGCGCAGACGCCTCCCCGGTCGCGCGCCCCGAAGCCGGTCGCGCCGTCGCCTTGCGCATCCGCGACGAGAGCGAGCGCGAGAGCCTGCGCATCGCCGCCATCGCCAACGATGTTCTGGCCCAACACGGCTTCCGGCCGGACGGAACCGCGCGGGCCGTCCTTGTGCTGCGCTTCGATCGTCCACGCACGCTGTCGGCGCCCGGACGTCCCGCTGTCGGCATTTTCGGCCGCGGCGGCTCGTCGGGAACCAGCGACATTGGCGTTTCGATCGAGCTCCCGGTCGGACGCGGCCCCGCGCCGGCGCCGCCCGCCCGCCACGAAGTGATCGCCGAACTTGAAACGCAGTCGGGCAAGGTCGTCTGGCGCGAACGGGCGGCGAAGGACGCGCCGGCGGCGGCGGAAATCGATTCCCTGCTGGCGCGCGAGTTGATCGGCCGCGTGATCGAAAGGCTCAGGCGCGAGGCGGACCGGCAGACTTCGCTGTTTGCCGTGGAAAGGTGACCCGGTCGATTTGGCGATGGATTCGCCGTTGGATAAGATGCAGTATTTCAAGGCATATCCGTGATATCCGCGCATCGAGAATAAAAGAAAGCAGAGTTGCCGCCTTGTCCCAATGCCGAGCTTCGAAACCTTGAATTTTCCCGTCCCCGCTGATGAAAAAGCCCGGCTGGACGCGCTCCGGCGCTATGAAATCCTCGATTCCGCGCCGGAAGCCATTTTCGACCATGTGACGCGCGCGCTCGCGGCCAGCCTCGACGTGCCGACGGCGCTGATCTCGCTCGTCGACGAAAACCGCCAGTGGTTCAAATCTGCCTGCGGCCTGGACGCCACGGAAACGCCCCGCGGCATCGCGTTCTGCGCTCATGCGATCATGGAGGACCGTCCCCTGATCGTCCCGGACGCCACGCAGGATGCCCGCTTTGCCGCAAATCCCCTGGTAGCGGGACCGCCGTTCATTCGTTTCTACGCAGGCGTTCCGTTGCGTACCGCCGAAGGCTTCAACCTCGGCACGCTCTGCATCATCGACTACAGGCCGAGGCAGCCGTCCGAAAAGGAAGTCGGCATCTTGTCCGAACTTGCCAGACTCGTGGTCGATCTGTTCGAGCTGCGCCTGCGCGCCAGGCACGCGCTCCGCGTGGAACAGACCGCCCGGCGCGACGCGGAGCAGATGACGCTGGAGAAATCCAGACAGTTGACCGAATCGCACGAACTGTTTCTCCAGGTATCGTCGCTGGTCCCCGGGGTGGTCTATCAGTTCAGGATCGATCCGTCGGGCAAAATGTCGTTTCCCTACGTCAGCCCCTCGATCAAGCAGCTCCTCGGACTGGATGCGCAAGCCGTGATGGCCGACGCCAACCTGCTTCTGGATATCGCACTTCCGCAAGATCGTCCGCGCCTCGATGCCAGCATCGTCGAAAGTCACGCCACCCTGAAGCCCTGGAACTGGGAAGGCCGCGCCCGCAACGCCGAGGGGGAGATCAAGTGGATTCAGGGCACATCCAGTCCGAGGCGGCTGGACGACGGCGCCGTGCTCTGGAGCGGCCTCATTCTCGACCAGACCCTCCTGCACAATACCCAGGAACAATTGCGCCAGGCGCAGAAAATGGAAGCCGTCGGCCAGCTGACCGGCGGCGTCGCGCACGATTTCAACAATCTTCTGGCGGTCATCCGGGGCAATGCCGAGCTTCTCGGCGATTCCCTGGAGGAACGAAACGAACATATCAACGCGATCGAACGCGCCGTTCAGCGCGCCAGCGATCTGACCCATCGCCTGCTCGCCTTCTCGCGCCGGCAATCCCTGCATCCGGTATCGGTCGATGTCGGCGCGCTGATCGACGGCAGCCTGCGGTTGCTGCGCGGCAGTCTCGGCGAAACCGTCTCGCTCCTTCCCGTTGTGGACCCGGGCTGCTGGCAGGCGTTCGTCGATCCGGGGCAGCTTGAAAACGCCATCGTCAATCTAGCCATCAATGCCCGCGATGCCATGCCGAACGGCGGTGAAGTCGTCATTTCCGCGGCCAACGCAAGCCTGTCGGCCGCAGCCGCGGCGGCTCTTGCCGGAACGGGCGAAGACGAGGCCATCGCGGCGGGAGATTATGTCGTGGTGGCCGTCTCCGACAGCGGCACCGGCATGACGGAGGCCGTGAGGGCGCGCGCTTTCGAGCCTTTTTTCACGACCAAGGAAGTCGGCAAGGGCAGCGGCCTCGGACTGTCGATGGTTTACGGCTTCACCAGACAGTCGGGCGGCCTGGCGACGATCGAAAGCGAACCGGGCGTCGGCACGACCATCAAGCTGTACCTGCCGCGCAGCGCCGGCGCGAAGGAGAGGGGGGCCGGCGCGAACGCCAGAAACGTGCCGCTCGGCAACGGCGAAACGGTTCTGCTCATCGAAGACGACGAGGCCGTGCGCGACCTCATTTCCGCCATGCTCAGAAGCCTCGGCTACGTTGCGCTTTCGGCGTGCGACGCAAGGGAGGCGGAAGCCGTCCTGTCGCGTCCGAAGGGCGTCGACCTCATCCTGTCGGACGTGGTGCTCCCCGGCGGCGTCAGCGGTCCCGATTTCGTCACCTCTCTTTTGCCGGGGAACCCGAAACCCGCCGTGGTTTTCATGTCCGGTTATCCGCAGTCGTTCCTCGACAAGTTCACGGCGCAGGTATCGGACGATCCCGGATTTCTGCTCAAGCCTTTCAAGAGAGAGGACCTGGCGACCGCGTTGCGCAAGGCGCTGGCGCGCTGAAACGCGCCGCCGCAGCGAGGCGGCGGTATTGCGTCGCGTCCGGGGGATATGGCACAAATCCGGCAGTCTGGAGGTTTCCGCGATGAATTTTCCGCGCGTTGGTGATTCTTCGATGCGCAGCGCCCTGTCGATCGCTTCGATCGCGGCCTGCGCCGTAATCCTGGTGTCGTGCTCGGGCGCTGTCGTGGCCCAGGATGGTTCCGCCGGAACGAGCGCGCCGGCCGCCGCTCGCCCGCAGCCGGAAAAACAACTCGCCTTCCAGACATGGCTCAAGGGCGTCTACGACGAAGGCCTGCAACGCGGCATCCGCAAGGAAACGCTGGACAGCGCGCTCGCCGGCCTGACGCCGATCGAACGCGTCGTGCAGCTCGATCGCAAGCAACCGGAATTCGTCCAGACGTTCGGCCAGTACATCGCCGCGCGCGTTTCGGCGTGGCGCGTCAATACCGGGCGCGAGCGCCTGCGCGAAAACCGCGCGGTGCTCGACCGGATCGGCGCGAAGTACGGGGTGCAGCCGCGCTTCATCGTGGCGCTATGGGGAATCGAGACCAGCTTCGGGCGCGCCACCGGCGGTTTCTCCGTGGTGCAGGCGCTGGCGACGCTGGCCTTCGATGGACGGCGCTCGGCCTATTTCCGCAAGGAACTGTTCAACGCTCTGCAGATCATCGACGCCGGCCACATCAGCGCCGGGAACATGCGCGGCTCATGGGCGGGCGCGATGGGGCAGAACCAGTTCATGCCGTCGAGTTTCCTGTCCTTTGCCGTCGACGAAGACGGCGACGGACGACGCGATATCTGGCGGACGAAGGACGACGTCTTCGCATCCTCGGCCAATTACCTGAAGAAATCGGGCTGGCGCGACGACGAGACCTGGGGGCGGGAGGTGAAACTGCCGAAGGGCTTCGCCGCCCGCATCCCCGCACTGATGCCCAAGGAAGCCCAGGGCTGCCGCGATCTCAGGAAACTGAGCGTCGAAAAAAGCCTCGACGAATGGGCCTCGCTCGGCGTGAAGTCCGGCGACGGCAGTCCGCTGCCCCGCCGCAAGGGGTTGAAGGCGTCGCTGGTGCTTCCCGACGGCGCGAAAGGGCCGGCGCTGCTCGTTTACGGCAACTTCCGCGTGACCATGAAGTGGAACTGCTCGGTCCTTTTCGCCGCCGCCGTCGGTATGCTGGCCGACCGGCTGCGTTAGGTCGGGGCCGCCGGATCCGGCGGGTTTTCTTGCACCGCGCAAAAGGGATGGGTAAACTCCCACATCTTTGAATGCTGGGGCGCGCCAACCACAATATCATGCGTAAGGAACCGAGACTCCCCGTCATCGTTTTCGCCCTGGCATGCCTCGGCAGCCTTTCGGCCTGTTCGGAAACCAACTTTCTGATCAACGCGGGCAAGCGCCTGTCGTCCCATGACGACTCCACCAGCGGGGGTGGATACAAGGTTGGAAATCCGTATCAGATCAATGGGGTCTGGTACTATCCTAAAGTAGATTACGACTATGTCGAAACGGGGATCGCCTCGTGGTACGGCGCCGAATTTCACGGCAAGCGTACCGCCAACGGCGAAACCTTCGATCAGAACGTCGTTTCCGCCGCCCATCGCACCCTGCCGATGCCGAGCGTCGTGCGGGTGACAAATCTGGATAACGGCCGCGCCATCCAGGTCCGCGTGAACGACCGCGGCCCCTTCGCGCGCGGGCGGATCATCGACATGTCCCGGCAGGGGGCGCAGCTCCTCGGCTTCTATCGCAACGGCACCGCCAGGGTCCGCGTAGAGATCCTGGCCGAGGAAAGCCGGCAGATTGCCATGCAGATGGGCGCTCGGGGGCTTCAGGTCGCCCGAGCCGAAGGGGCGAGCGACGGCGGCGACAAGCCGCCGGTCACGGCCGTACCACGTTCGACCATATCGAGTACGCCGCTCGACGGAGCGCCCGCGCAGACTCGCGGCGCGGTCAGGACGGCAAGCCGCAGCCCTTCGGCATCGGAAGCGCCGCCGCCGTCCGCGCGACCGACCGTTTCCCGCGTGCCCGTGGAAAAGACCAACATGTACATTCAGGCGGGCGCGTTCGCCGATTTCGACAACGCCAATCGCCTGCGCGCGAGGCTGTCTTCGGTCGGTCCCGCCCAGGTCAGCCAGGCGCAGATCGGCAACCAGACCCTGTTCCGGGTTCGCATCGGGCCGCTCAACACCCTGTCGTCGGCCGACGCGATGCTCGATCGCGTAATCGGCGCCGGTCTCGGCGATGCCCAGATCGTCGTCGACCGCTAGTTCGCGCGACCTCAATTACCCCTCCGCCGTCCGTCGGCGGCAATTCAAGGAGTTCGAGTAGCCTCATGATTGCACCGCGCCAGTTGCCAAAGGCCATGATCGCCGGTTTCGCGGCTGCCCTCGCGCTTGGCGCAGGGTCGCTTCCGGCGCATGGCGCCCAGGTCGAAACCCTGGCCAAGCAGGCCTACATGATCGACGCCGCCACCGGCACCGTCCTGCTTGACAAGAACGGCGAACAGCTCATGCCGCCGTCGTCGATGGCCAAGATGATGACGACCCATGTCGTGTTCGAGCGCATCAAGCAGGGCCGGCTTTCGCTCAAGGACGAATTTCTGGTCAGCGAGAGGGCCTGGCGCATCCAGGGCTCGAAGATGTTCGTCGAGCTTGGCAAGAAGATCTCCGTCGAGAACCTGCTGCGCGGCGTGATCATCCAGTCGGGCAACGACGCCACGATCGTCCTTGCCGAAGGCATTGCCGGCGACGAGGCGAGCTTCGCCGAACTGATGACCAGCGAAGGGCGCAAGCTGGGGATGAAGAACAGCACGTTCCTCAACGCCTCGGGCTGGCCGGCGGAAGGCCAGATGGTGACGGCGCGCGATCTGGCGGTCCTGGCGCTCGCGACGATCCGGGACTTTCCCGAATTCTACAAGATGTATGCCGAAATCGATTTCACCTGGCACGGCATCAAGCAGGGCAACCGCAATCCGCTGCTCTACATGAACATCGGCGCCGACGGCCTCAAGACCGGCCACACGGAAGCGGCGGGCTACGGGCTAACGGCTTCGGCGGTACGTAACGGCCGGCGGCTCATTCTCGTGCTCAACGGCATGAGTTCGATGCGCGAACGCGCCCAGGAATCGGCCAAGCTGATGGAATGGGGCTTCCGCGAATTCAACAACTACACGCTGTTCAGGAAGGGCGACAAGATCGAGGATGCATCGGTCTGGCTCGGCACGGAAGCGACGGTGCCGCTCGTCGTCGACCGCGACCTGACCGTCACCCTGCCGCGGCGCGCCCAGCGCGACGCCAAGGTGACGGTGTCGTTCAACGCGCCGATCGCCGCGCCGATCGTCGCCGGCAAGGAACTCGGCAAGGTGCGAATCACGGTGCCGGACGGCAGCCCGATCGAAATTCCGCTCAAGGCGGGCAAAGCGGTCGAACGGCTCGGCTTCATGGGCCGTCTCAGCGCGGCGATCAACTACCTGCTGTGGGGCAGCCAGTCGGGCGGCAAGAAGTAGCGGCACAACCGGGACGGCGCCGATGAACAGCGACACCAGAGGCAGGTTCATCACGCTGGAAGGCGGCGAGGGGGCGGGCAAGTCGACCCAGGTGGCGCGGCTCGCCGCGTTCCTCAAGGGGTTCGGCCGCGACGTGCTGGAAACGCGCGAGCCGGGCGGGGCGCCGGGCGCCGAAGCGATCCGGGCACTGCTGGTTTCCGGCGAACCCGGACGCTGGACGCCGATGACCGAAGCCCTGCTCCATTCCGCCGCCCGCGCCGACCATCTGGCGCGCAGCCTGATACCCTCGCTCGCCGACGGCAAGTGGGTGGTCTGCGACCGCTTTACCGATTCGACGCTCGCCTATCAGGGGTACGGCCACGGCCTCGGGCCAGAACGCGTGCGCGCGCTCAACGATCTGGTGACCGGGGGACTGAAGCCCGACCTGACGTTCATCCTCGATCTTCCGGTCGCCGTGGGACTCGATCGCGCGGGCGGACGGGTGCCCGTCGCGGCCGGGGCGGAGGACCGCTACGAACGCATGGGGCGGGACTTTCACGAGCGTCTGCGCGAGGGCTTCCTCGCCATCGCCCGGGCCGAGCCCGGGCGATGCGTCGTGATCGACGCCGCGGCCGATGTCGACGCCGTCGCCCGCGCTATCGCGCGGACGGTCAACGAGCGTTTCGGGCTGGATCGCAAATGAGCCGCGCCGCCGGCGACACGAACGACGGACCCCGCGCGCCGCTGCCGCGCGCCAATCCGCATCTCGAAGGACACGATGCGGCGGAGGCCGAACTTGCCGCCGCCGTCGCAGGCGGGCGCATCCATCACGCATGGCTGATCAGCGGGCCGCGCGGCATCGGCAAGGCGACGCTCGCCTTCCGCTTCGCCCGCTTCCTGCTGGCCGGCGGACAGGCGCCCGACCAGGGGCCGGGGCTGTTCGGGCCGGAACCGGCGCCCGGCCTCGCCGTCGATCCGCAGGCCCCGGTGTTCCAGCGCGTCGCCGCGGGCGGCCACGCGGACCTGTTCACGCTCGAGCGCGGCTTCATGGACGAAGGCAAGCGCGCGGCCCCGGACATCGACGAACGCGATCGGCGACGCTCCGCCGTCATCAAGGTCGAGGACGTGCGCGCCGCCAACGCCTTCATGGGTCTGACCGCGCTCGAAGGCGGCTGGCGCGTCGTCATCGTCGACGGCGCCGAGGACATGAACCCGAGCGCCGCCAACGCCCTGCTCAAGACGCTGGAGGAGCCGCCGGCGAGGGCCATCCTGCTGCTGGTCAGCCACGCGCCCGGACGGCTCCTGCCGACCATCCGCTCGCGCTGCCGCCGGCTCACCCTTTCGGCGCTGCCGAATGCCACGGTGGAAGGACTGATCGGGCGCTATCGCCCCGACATTCCGTCCGGCGAGGCACGCGCGCTCGCCCTCATCGGCGACGGCTCCGTCGGTCGCGCCCTGCAACTGGCCGATGCCGGCGGCCTCGCGCTGTACGAGGAAATGATCCGGCTGCTCGCCGGCCTGCCCAGGCCCGAGGTGGCGCGCCTGCACGGCGCGCTCGATGCCATCGCGCGCACCCGCAATCCGGCCGGCGCGTTCGAGGCCTTCGACGTCTTTACGGAACTTCTCTGCGACTGGCTGATGCGCCAGGCGACGACCCGCGCGAGCGGGCGCAGGCCCGCGGAAATCCTGGCGGGTGAGGGCGAGGTCGGCGACCGCCTGTGGGCCCGCGCCGGCCTTGATCAATGGGTGGAGGTGTGGGAGAAACTCACCCTCCTGTTCGGTCGGGCGCAGCGACTCAACCTCGACCGCAAAGAGGTGCTTCTCGACGCGTTCTTCGCGATCGGGCGTGCGGCCGCCTGAACCGCCCCGAAGCGCGGGGCATCGAGGCCGCGAATCACGGAATGGTCAGGACACACATGGCGGGCGCACCGTACTACATCACCACGCCGATCTATTACGTCAACGACGTGCCGCATATCGGCCACGCGTATACGACGCTCGCCTGCGACGTGCTCGCGCGCTTCATGCGCCTCGACGGGCGCGACGTGTTCTTCCTGACCGGCACCGACGAGCACGGCCAGAAGGTGGAACAGGCGGCCAGGGCCGCCGGCGTCAGTCCGCAGGCGCTGGCCGACAGGAATTCGGCGCGCTTCCGCGACCTCGCGCGCGACATGGGCTATTCCAACGACGATTTCATCCGCACCACGGAAGACCGCCACATCCGCGCCGTGCAGCAGCTCTGGCGCGAGCTGGTCAGGCGCGGCGAGATCTATCTCGGCAAGTATTCGGGCTGGTATTCGGTGCGCGACGAAGCCTTCTTCGCCGAAAAGGAGCTGATCAAGGGGCCGAACGGCAAGCTGCTCGCGCCGACCGGCACCGGCGCCGAGGTCGAGTGGGTCGAGGAGCCCAGCTACTTCTTCCGCCTGTCGGCCTGGGGCGACCGGCTGCTGAAATTCTATGACGAGAACCCGGGCTTCATCGCGCCCGAAAGCCGCCGCAACGAGGTGATCAGCTTCGTCAGGGGCGGCCTACAGGATCTCTCGATCTCGCGCACCACCTTCAAGTGGGGCGTGCCGGTACCCGACGATCCGGCACACGTCATGTACGTGTGGATCGACGCGCTGACCAACTACCTGACGGCGACCGGCTACCCGGACGAGACTGCCGAAGGCTATCGCAAGTACTGGCCCTGCGACCTGCACATGGTCGGCAAGGACATCGTGCGCTTTCACGCCGTCTACTGGCCCGCCTTCCTGATGGGGGCGGGGCTCAAGCCGCCAAGGCGCGTCTTCGCCCACGGCTGGTGGACGAACGAGGGCCAGAAGATTTCCAAGTCGCTCGGCAACGTCATCGACCCCTACGACCTGGTGGCCAGATACGGGCGCGACCAGGTGCGCTACTTCATGCTGCGCGAGGTGCCCTTCGGCAACGACGGCGACTTCAGCCACGCGGCCATGGTCCAGCGCGCCAACGGCGATCTCGCCAACGGCATCGGCAATCTGGCCCAGCGAACCCTGACGCTGATCCAGAAGAACTGCGGCGCCGCGGTGCCGTCGCCGGGCGATCTGACGGACGCCGACAAGGCCCTGCTCGCCGCGGCCGACGGCCTGATCGGCGCGCTGCGCGGGCACATGACGGCACAGGAATTCCACAAGGCGCTCGCCGCCATCCTCGCCGTGGTGGGCGAGGCGGATTCCTACATCGACGCCAACGCGCCCTGGGCGCTGCGCAAGACCGACCCGGCGCGGATGAACACGGTGCTTTATACGCTGGCCGAAACCATCCGCAACGTCGCCATCGTGATGCAGCCCGTCACGCCCGAGGCGGCCGCCAAAATCCTCGACCAGCTCGCCATCGACACGGGCGCGCGCGATTTCTCGAAGCTGGGCGCTGCCGGGCGCCTCGCCGCCGGCACGGCGCTGCCCGCGCCCAAGGGCGTGTTCCCGCGCATCGAGGACACGCCCAAGGGCTGAGTCCCGGCCCTTGCCCCGATTGACGGGCCCCCGTCCGGGCGGGCACACTTGGCGCAACAGGACGGCCGGTTCACGGCTGCCGCAGGCTTCGCCACGATAACCCGGGAGACGGAAATGCCGCGCCGTACCTTCGCGATCCCCGCGATCGCCCTGAGCCTTGCCGCCTTCGGCGCGCCTGCGCCGGCCTCGGCCGACGCGGTCGCCGATTTCTACAAGGGCAAGACCGTCCGCATGATCATCTCGACCAGCCCCGGGGCCGGTTACGATGTCTATGCCCGCTTCATGGCGCGCCATCTCGGCAATTTCATTCCGGGCAATCCCGCATTCGTCAACCAGAACATGCCCGGCGGCGGGCACATGCGCTCGGGCCAATACATGGCGATGCAGGCGCCGCGCGACGGTACCGCGATGGCGACCATTTCCCAGGGTATGCCGTTCAGCCAGATCGCCTGGCCGGAAACGGTCAAGTTCGACACCGGCAAGTTCATCTGGATCGGCAATCCGATCGAGGACAACAACGTCACCCAGATCTGGCACACGGCCGGCGTCAGGACCTTCGACGATCTCAGGCAGAAGGAAATCGTGCTCGGCGTGTCCGGCGCCACATCGACGTCGGGCATCTACCCGCGCGCGATGAACAATATCCTCGGCACGAAGTTCAAGATCATCGTCGGCTTCGCCGGCGGGCAGGAAATGAACCTGGCGATGGAGCGCGGCGAGACCCAGGGGCGGGGATCGAACTCCTGGTCCTCGCTCAAGGCGTTGACGCCGCACTATCTTGAAAAGAAGCTGATCGCCATTCCGGTGCAGATGGGCCTGAAGCGCAAATCGGACCTGCCCGACGTGCCGCTGCTGTGGGAACTGGGGCGCAACGAAGCCGAGGTGCGCGTTCTCAGGCTGATGAGCGCGGTCTCGACGCTGGGCCGGCCGCTCTATTTCCCCGAAGGGGTGCCGGCCGACCGCGTCGCGGCGGCGCGCAAGGCGTTCGACGAGGCGGTGAAGTCGAAGGCGCTGCTCGACGAAGCGGCCAAGGCCAAGCTCGACATCTCGCCGGTGTCGGGCGAGGAGTTGCAGAAGATCGTCGCCGAAATGCTGAGCGTGCCCGACGACCTCAAGGCGCTGACCCGCGCCTCGATCACCAAGGGCGCCATCTTCGACTGCAAGGCGCTGGTCAAGGACGCCAGGCTCTGCGAAGCGGCGAAGAAGAAAAAGAAGGCGGCCGAATAGGCCCGGCCATCGCCGCCGACGGCGGGGTTACGGATGACCTACCGCGTCCTCGCCGATCTGCTGGTCGTCCTGCATCTCGCCTTCATCCTGTTCGTGATCCTGGGCGGATTCGCGGTGCTGCGCCGGCCTCGGCTCGCCTGGGCGCACCTGCCCGCCGCGCTGTGGGGCGCAGGGATCGAGTTCATCGGCGGCATCTGCCCGCTGACGCCGCTCGAAAACCATTTCCGCGCGCTGGCCGGGCAGGCGGGCTATGCGGGCGGCTTCGTCGAACACTACGTTCTGCCGGTCGTCTACCCGGCCCTCATGTTTCCGGGCGGCTTCCCGCGTCAGGGTTTCGTCGCCATCGGCGTCTTCGTCGTCGCGCTCAATGCGGTCCTCTACTGGCGGCTGTGGCGCCGGCCCCGCGCCGGATTATGAAAAAATGCGCCGCATTTTCGGAAGCCATGGGACGGATTAGAATATGCGGCAAGAACGAGGCGGCGGCGGACGTGTGAAACGCGGCCGCACCCGCCCCGGTCGTAGGCAGGAGACACCGATGTCATCATTCGTCGCGCGCTTGCCGCTTTGCCGGGCCGCGTTTGCCGCATTCGCAGTCTCGTCCGTCCTTGCGACGCCGGCCTTGGCCGAGCGCGAGTCCAGGTTCGGCGAGGACACGCCGCCCGCCGCGCAAGGCGCACCCGCCGCCGACGACAAGGCGCCGCACGGCCTCGGCATCACGTTGCAGATCGACAATCAGTTGCCGGTCATCATCGCTCTTTGGGGAAAATCGCCCCTCACTGCGGCGGGCGTCAGGAACGGCGACGTCATCACGCATGTCGACGGCGTGCCGGTGCGCGGCCAGACGATCGAGCAGGTCGCCAACCGCCTGCGCGGCGCGAAAGGCTCGACCGTCCGCCTCACCGTCGAACGCAAGGGCGCCGCGCGACAGATTTCCGTCGCGCGCACCATCAGGTTGCAGGGCGGGACATGGAACGACCTGCTGGTGGACCTCAAGCCTATGCCGGACCCGAACCTCGATCCGCCGGCGGCCGATCCACGTTTTGCGGCGGAAGAACTGCGACGGGGCCGTTCGGCGCTCGATGCGGGGAAAATTGTCGAAGCCCGCGATCATCTGGAGCGCGCCGTCGCCGCTGCGCCGGACAATGCCGAGGCCCGCCTGCGTCTGGCCGAGGCCTACGTCGGCGCGGGTTCGGGCGAAAAGGCCCTGATCGAACTGCTCGCCGCGAAGGATACGGCACTTGCCGCGGCATCCGCCGTCGAAAAGGCGGCGCTGGCGCGCGGCCTGCGCGTCGAGATCGCGGCGCGCGACGCCGATCCCGCGCTCGACCAGGCCGAACGCATCCGCAGGCAAAGCGACGCCAGGACCTGCCTTCTCGCGCCGGACTACGACTGTCTTTTCACGCAGGCGCTGAATGCGGCTTACGGCCGCGGCAGCCTGAACGACCGGGTGCGCGCGCTCGCGCGCCTGGCGCCGATCCATGCCCGCGCGGGGCGGCGCGACGCGGCCTTCCGCCTGCTGGAGGAAGCCGCGACCCTTGCCCGCGCCGCGCAACCGGAGCCGGGATTCATGATACGACCGGCGCAGGTACGGATATCGGAGCTGCTCGCCCATGTCGCGCTCGGCTTCCGCGCCGCCGGGGACGAGACCGCCGCAAGGCGCATGGCCGACGATGCGATCGAGACGGCGCTCGCGGCCGGGCCGATGAACCAGAACGACGGCACACCGGGGCTTTCGGCCGAACAGGTGCGCTCCAACGCCGTCAACGAGGTCGGCAACATCTTCGCCCGCGAAGGCTACCGCGACGGCGCCGAAAAGGCGCTGGAGAAAGCCATCGATCTTTCCGGCACTTTATTGCGCCGCCACTGGAACGGCAGCAACGACACGCTTTCCATCGGTTGCGGCGCGGCCAACGTGCAGTCTCTCGCATGGATTCGCGCCCGCTATGCGTCGTTCGAGGAAACGATCGACGTGCTCGGCTCCCGCCACAGTTGCCGCTACTGGATCGCCAAATACGGCGCGGGCCAGTTCGCCGGATCACGGCGTTACATCGACGTCGTGAAAATGAGCGGAATTCTCCTGCCCGTTCCCGCCAAGGCCGCCGTGTGGGCGGAGCTCGCCGCCAAACTGGCCGAAGACCGCCTCTACGTGGAAGCGCAGGCCACCGGCGCGCAGGCCTGGGCGCTCTATAATTCCGCGACCGACGCGACCATCGGCGGACGCACCTATCTGGAATTCTCGCCGAGTTCCGATTACGTCACTGCGGTCGAACGGCTGGCGCGCGCCGGACTGGTCGAGATCGCGGAGCGGGCCGCCGCCCGCATTCCCGCGATCCTGCGCGCCGATCCGTCCAACAGCTACCTCGATCCCGCGGGCATCGAAAAGCGCGTCGCCGAAAGCCGCGCCCGCCAGGTCCGCAATCTGGTGCAGGCACTGGTGGACACAGGCGGCCGCGCCAACGTCGAGAAGGCCCGCCAGTTGGCCGCGACGCTGCCCGCCGCGGCCGATGAATGGACGCGCAACTCGCTGTTCGCCGATCTCATTGCCGGCGAAATCCGCACCGGCAACGCCGAAGGCGCGCGGGAACTCGTTCGTTCCCATCCCAAGGCCGTCGCCGGCAACCTGTATCGTCTCGTGCCGCTGGCCGTCGCCGCCGGCGAGATCGAACTGGCGCGGACGATGACCGGCAAGGACGCGAACGGACGCAACACGATGATCTACGGCCTGATTCGCGCCGGGAAATGGGACGAGGCGACGAAACTCGATCCGCGCGCCGGCATGGCGACACGGGCCGCGGAACGTCAGTTCGCCGACCCGAAGTTCGATATCAAGACCCTGGGTTTCGACTATTACCTGGAGCCCCTTGCCGACATTCGCAAGGCGGACTTCAGCCCCTTCACCGCGACAGGGGCCAATGCCGGGGTCGCGTTCCGCCAGGGTTTCGCGCTGGCCGCGGCGAATTACCATCACGGCGCGGTCGATCTGTTCCGCGCCGGACTCGCCGCCGCGCCGGACAACGGCCTTGGACAGTTCTACCTCGCCGAAAGCCTGTTCCGGCTCGGCAGGTATGACGAGGCGCGCGGTGCCTACGACAAGGCAAAAACACTTGCGCCCGGCACGGACGAAGGCAGGCTCGCGACCGAGGCGCTGGCCGGATTCGATGGCCGCGCAGCACAGCACCGCGCGACGACCGCGCAAGCGCGCAAGCGCAATGCGGAACTCGCCGCCGCGCTCGCCGCGAGCCAGAAGCAGAAAGCGGCGTTGCAGGGCGGCGCCGCGGAGCAGGCCCGCGCGGCGGAGGAGGAACGGCGCAACGCCGAAGCCAACAGGAAGATCCGCGAAGACAGCCTGAAATACATGGCATCCTTCAGCCTCAACTCGCTCGGCTTCTACGATGGCACGAAGTACGTGGAAAAAGTCATCGCCAAAGGCGATGGCGGGTTGCCCGACCATGGCGCATCGCCGGTGTTCCGCCAGGCGCTCTCCGCCTGGCAGCAGAGCCGGGGCCTGGCGCAGACCGGCGAACTGACGCTTGATGTCGCCGAACGGGTCGAGGGCGAAATGCACAAGCTCCTGACCTGGGGCGCCGCGTGCTTCCGCCAGCCCGCGTCCAATCTCGATGCGGCCAAGCGGGGCGATCCGATCATGCGCTCCCTGATCATGGCGCAGGCGCGCATCGCCGCGCGCGGCTGCCAGCAGGGCGAACGCATGAACGCGTCATCCTGCCAGGTCTGCGCCGCGCCGCCGCCGGAATTGCCGGCAGCGGGCCAGAACCCGATGTTCGTCGAGAAATAGGGGGCCGCCATGAAGAAGACCCTTGCCGTGGCGATCCTGACGACGATGGCGGCAATTCCCGCCGCGCGCGCCCAGACCCATTACGGCGTGACCCAGGGCTGGTGCGCGCAGAACGGCGGCCATTTTCGCGCGACGGGCCGCGTCGGCACGGACATCGGCGAATGCACCATCCTGCCGCAGTCCGGCGGCGGAGGAGGAGGGGGAGGGGGATCGGCGCCCGGCATCAGCAACGGCCAGCGCGCCGCGGCAATGTTCGGCCTTGCAGCCGGAATCATCGGCCTGCTCGGGCAGGCCATCGACCAGTCGAACCAGATCGACGACAGGGAGTATCGCGACCGGCAGGCCTACGACATCGAGCAGGGACTGGCATCGCAGAAACAGGCGCTGGAGCGGGCGCTCGCCGCCGCGCAGCACGCCGAGGCGCACCAGCGCGCCGGCGCGATGGAAGCTCTCGCCGCGCGCATGAAGCTGGCCGAACGCGAAGCCGACCGCTCGCTTGCCGTGATCCGCGAAAAGATCGCCGCCAATGCGCGCCAGACCCAATCTGCGAACGCCCGCCGCCCCAATCCCTTCGCGCGCCCGTCGGCGACCGGCGCGTCGCCGGAGCGGAGGTCCGGAATCTCCGGCCCCTCGAACAACCGCGGCAGCTCGCCCGGCACGGGCGGTGCCTGCAACGCGCTGGGCGGTTGTCCGGACGCATCGAACAGGGACGACCGGCCCCGCCAACGGACCGCGCAGGGCGAAGGGGCGCTTGGCGGCGCAGTGCGTCGGGCGGAACCCGTGAGCCGCGGATCACAGAATCCCCCTGCGACGCAGCCCGTCCAGGCACCCGCACAGGTTCCGGCGCCGACGTCGGGCGGCATGGCGTCGGTCGTCGCCGACGTGCTGACCGCGGTCAATACGCCCGCGAACACGGGCGGTACGCCACAGCAACGCACCGCCCCGCCGGGGTTCAAATATGTCGATACATGCGGCGCCGATCCCGTGCCCGTCGACGTCGTTGCCTGCTGGCACAATCCCTACAAAATTCGTGTTGCCGCCAATGCAATCCCGAACCGCAAGATCAGCCGCAAGGAATTGCTGCGGCGCCTGATCGCGGAAAAGCGCCAGCGGCAGGCAGGAAACGCCGATGCGGCAACGACCGGCGCCACGATGCCGGTCGAGATCGAGATAGAAGCCCCGGTCGAAGAGGCGGGCAACGAGGAAGCGAAGCTCTACGGCTATTGGGATCACACCGTCACGGAATCGACATGCCGTTCCATGAACGGGTCATGGCGCGTGCCGCCCGTGCGTACGCTGCCGTCCTGCCAGTTGCTTTCCGATCAGCCTCGCGCCGACAGCGGCGAGGAGTTCGGCCTCGCCGGTTCGGAAACCGATTTTTCGGTCCGCGAAACCGTCAGGGAAGTCAGGGAAGCGACGGGACAGACGCCGTTGCCCGCGGACGACGGCAGGACCCTCTTCGAACGCGCCAACGAGGCCAACAGGCGAGCGCTCGAGGACGGCCGGGTGCGCGGGCGGGATTGACGCGGCTCGGATTCAGATCAGGCGCGTGACGAACAGCGCGAGGCCGGCGACCGCCAGTACAGCGGCGGCGCCCAGCCTGAGGCGGCGAACGGCGTCTTCGTTGCCGCGCAGAAGGCGGGCGACGAGAAGATACATCGCCGCGATGACGGTGAGCTGGCCCAGTTCGACGCCGACGTTGAAGGCGACGAGCGGCAGCAATATCTGCCCCTGCCGGAAGCCCGAGTCCA
>CAXRES010000181.1:0-15573 GCA_964229575.1 Alphaproteobacteria bacterium | reverse complement strand
CCCCCCCGGCGCCGTTTTCCGGATCGCTCCATGCACCGCTTCATGCCCAAGGATTTCTATCTCGGCATTTTCGGCCTGGCCTTCGCCGGCGCCTATTACGCCGTGGCCGAGGCGATCCCGCGCAGCCTGCTTGCCGACGCGGTCGGCGCCCACGGCCTGCCGCGCGTCTACGCTATCGTCTTCGCCGGCCTTTCGCTCATCCTCGTCGCCCGCGCCGTGCTGTTGCGCCTGCGCGCGAAGCCGCAAGCGGCCGAGGACGGCGGCGAGGCAATCACCCGCACGCATCTGATGCGCGCCGCGGGAATGCTCGGCATCGGCGTTTTCTACATCGTCGCGCTGCCGTGGATCGGCTACATCCCGGCGCTCGCCATTCTCACCGCGGCGACCGTCCACTACCAGGGCGGCAAGGTGACGTGGCGCACGGCGGGCCTTGCTGTCGCCGGCGCCGTCGTTCTGTGGCTGGTCTTCGTGATCGCGCTCGACATTCCGCAACCGCCCGGCCTGTGGCCGGAAATTTTCGCGCGCTAGGGGCCGGATCATGGAATTTCTCCCGCTCCTCAAGATGCTCTTTTCCACGCCGATCGTTCCGGCCGCCTTCGCCGGCGTCGCCTGGGGCATCCTTGGCGGCGCGCTGCCGGGCATTTCTCCCTCGATCTCGATGGCGCTGCTGCTGCCCTTCACGTACTCGATGGATTCGACGGCCGCCGTGGTGCTGCTGGCCTCGACCTACGTGGGCGCCGAATACGGCGGCTCGATCCCCGCCATCCTGATCCGTACGCCCGGCACCAATGCCGCCGCCGCCACGCTGATCGACGGCTACGCCATGAAGGAACAGGGCAAGGCCGGCGAGGCTCTCGGCATTTCGCTCTACTGCGGCGTCACCGGCGGGCTGGTCGGTCTCGCCGTCCTCGTGCTGATGACAGAATGGCTGTCCAGCGTCGCGCTCGCCTTCAAGCCGACGTCCTATTTCGCCCTCGGCATCCTCGGCCTCAGCGTGATCGCCTCGCTGTCGGGCGATTCGCTGGTCAAGGGCCTGCTCGCGGGCGTTTTCGGACTGATGATCGCCACCGTCGGCACCGATCCGGTCAGCGGCGTCAACCGCTTCACCTTCGATTCGGCGGAACTGTTGTCCGGCATCCCGGCGATTCTCGTCATGGTCGGCATCTACGCCATCAGCGAACTGTTCGTCCAGAGCGGCGCCAAACAATGGGATCAGACGACGCAGAAGAACCTGCGCATCGTCTTCCCGAACTTCGCCATGTGGAAACGCCTGGCCCTGCCCCAGACCATCGGCTCCATCGTCGGCGTCGTCGAGGGCATCACGCCGGGCGCCGGCGGAACGGTGTCCTCCTTCCTCGCCTACAACGAGGCGCGGCGCTGGTCGCGCCACAAGGAGGAATTCGGCAAGGGATCGCCCGAAGGCGTCGCCGCGCCGGAAGCGGCCAACAACACGGTGGCCTGCACCGCGCTCATTCCCATGCTCGGGCTCGGCATCCCGGGGTCGAACTCGGCCGCGATCCTGCTCGGCGGGTTCCTGATCCACGACCTGATTCCGGGGCCGATGCTGTTCACCAACCACGCCAATATCGTCAACGGGCTCTACCTGGGGCTGCTGGTGGCGACATTCGCCATGATCATCGTCGGCTACCTGTTCATGACGCCGGCGATCTGGATGGTGAACCGGCCGAAGCCGTACCTGATGGCCTTCATCTTCGCCCTTGTCATGTCGGGCATATTCGCCGTCGGCACCAGCCTGTTCCACCTGTGGATCGTGCTCGGCTTCGGCGTCATCGGCTTCGCCATGCGCTGGTTCAACGTGCCGTTCCTGCCGATGGTTCTTGGGGCGATCCTGGGATTCATGGTCGAATCGAACTACCGCCGGTCGCTGGTGCTTTCGGGCGGCGACCACATGACCTTCATCGAGGATCGAATCTCTCTCGGGCTGCTGGCCTTTTCTGCCCTGTTCGTGCTCGGCGCGCTGGTGCGCCGCGGCATGGAGGAATGGCGGCGCCTGCGTCCCGCGCGGGGCTGAACCCGGCGTCAGCGGACGCTGAAAACGGGCGGCCTTAGCCCGCGTTGAAAACGACCAGCGCCGCGAGCGAAACCACCCCGCCCGCCGCCAGCACGATCAATGGATGTACGGAGCGCCATGTCAGCACCGCCGTGGCGATGGCGAAAATGGAAAGACCGACCCAACCGGTGCCGCTGGCCCGCATGACGGAAATGGCCCCGGAAATGATCAGCCCGGTCCCGACCGGCGCGAGCCCGCGTTCCAGCGCCGTATGAAACGCCGTGCCCCGGTAGCGGTTCCAGACCTTGGCCATGAAGAACAGGACGATGGAGCACGGAACCAGCATGGCGAGGGTCGCCACAAGCGCCCCCCACCAGCCCGCCACTTTCCAGCCGATCAGCGTGACCAGCATGGCCCCTGGACCGGGGGCTGCGCGCGAAATGGCGAAAAGCTCGACGAATTCGATCTGGGTCAGCCACTGATGGACGTTGACCGTCTGGTTGTGAATGGGCGCAAGCACGCTGGCCGCGCCGCCGACCGACAGGAACGACAGCGGGGCGAACAGAAGGACGAGCGCCCACAGGATATTGTCGTCGTCACGCATCGGGCGCGGCCCCCTTCGCCTTGTCGCGCGTGAACCATGCCAGCGCAACGCTGAGCGGCGCCAGGACGAGGACGACCGGCACCATCGGCACGCGCTGGATGCCGACCAGCCCGACGATCGCGAGCAGAATAACGTACTGCCAGCCGCGGATGTTCTTGCGGATCGACTTGACGCCGACCGACAGAAACAGGCCGACGGCCGCCGCCGCCACGCCCACCATGAATTCCGGGGCGCCCTTGATCCGCTGCAACTCGGCATAGACCATCGCCATGCCGATGCAGATGACGAAAGGCCCCGACAGGATGCCGACGACCGCCGCCGCGGCGCCGGGCGCGCCGCGAAGCCGGCTGCCGATGTAGATTCCCAGATTGGTGACGTTGATGCCGGGCATGACCTGGGCCAGCGTCAGGCCGCCGAGGAAATCCATGTCCTTGAGCCATGCCCGCTTTTCGACGACTTCGCGATGCAGCCAGCCGAGCAGGCCGCCGCCGAAGCTCAACACGCCGATGCGGAAGAACAGCATGAAGATCGCCGCCAGCGAAACATGCGGCGGCCGGTCGGGCGCGGCAGACTCGGCGGTAGAACTCATGCGTGGCGCATCAGAACGCGGGCCTTGCCTTTGACTTCGGCCAGCGGATGCGGCTGTGGCCGAGGCCGAGGCCGACCAGCAACGCCGCCATGCGGATGGGCGCGCCGATGCCTTCGACCACCGGCACGCCCAGTTCCTTCATCAGCCAGTCCGGCTTGATATGAACCGGGCATTGGGTCACGCCGTGGACGATGATGACATCGGCCTTGTCTTCGTCGATCAGGGCCCGCGCCTGGCGCAGGAAGGTTTCGACCATGCGGTCCTTGTTGGCCGCCATTTCGTTGAGCCTGAGCCCGACGCTGCGCCGCCCGGCGATCCAGTCTTCCATGCCGTAAAGACGCGTCTGGGTGCGCTGGCGGGGAATGACGTGGTCGTTGTAGCACATGATTCCGAAGCGATCGCCCAGTTGCGCCGCGACGTGAAACATCGCCTCGCACGGCGCGATCACCGGAATATCGACCATCGAGCGCGCCCCGTCGACGCCGAGATCGAGCGTGCCGAGCGGCACCACGGCGTCATAGCCCGCTTCTTCAGCCTTGATGAAAGCCTCGTGGTAATAGGGTGCGACGAGCTGGATTTCGGCCGGCGTCAGGCCGCCGTAGGGGCTGGCGCGCACCGATACGATGCCGACCTCGACCTCGGCCGACGAATAGCCGAGCGCCACGTCCTCGCGCAGCTTGCGTTCCTCGGGCGGATAGTCGCCGATGGCGAAGGCGACACGGATCATGCGGGAGCGTCCATTCGGGAAAAACGAACGCCGTGACCGATGAGGTCACGGCGTCGTCCGGAAAGTCTTACGGCAGGAAACCGCCGCCTACCACGTCTTCGGAACCGGGAAGTCGCGGGCTTCTTCCAGCGACTTCACGCGGTGGAACTGGCCTTGCGGACGCAGCTTGCCCGATTCGTCGATCTGGTCCATCTGGCAGTAGATTTCGAATTCGAAGCCGTCGGGATCGAGGAAGTTGAGCGAGACGTTGCAGCCCGCGCCCTTGCGCCCTTCGAAGACGACCGGGATGTTGTTGGCCTTGAAGTAGTCGCGCGCCTTGAACAGGACATCGAGGTTGTCGACTTCCATCGCCAGATGCTCCATCTGCAGGCCGGCCTTGAGATCGCGCCGCTGCTTGGTGCCGCCCGGCTTCAGGCCGATGGCGTGGTGGTCCTTGCCGCAGCGGAAGAACACCATGCCGTGCTCGTTGCGATCGGTTTCCTTGAAGCCCATGACTTCGGTCCAGAACTTCACGGTGCGCTCGACGTCCGTGACCTCGTAGACGAAGTGGCCGAGCTTGTTGACGCTGATCGGCGACTTGCCCTTGTATTCGCTCGGGTGGGTGTTGCCGCCCGCCGCCGCCTTTTCGCGCTTGGCTTCGGTTTCGTTGTAACCGTCCATGGGGACCTCCATCAGGTGATTTTGGCGCGATCATAGCGCCGATCGCGGCCCTTTTCCATGCCCCCAAAAGGCGCGGAATTCACGCCGACGGGCCGGGGCGGACCTCCACCGGGATCGAGGCGAGCTTGCGGAAGACCAGCAGCAGATGGCGCTCCGGCCACCAGCCGTAGAGGAACAGCTGGATCGGCCGCCACATCGCCACCCAGCCCGAAATCAGCAGCCCTTCGGCCAGAATCTGGCGGAAGGCGCCGGCGTCCAGCGTCAGCACCAGACCGCGCAGGACGAAGCAGAAAGCAAGGAACGCGAGGCCGATGATCAGGGTGGTCCGGCCTTCGCGGAAGGTCAGGCGCAGCTTGCGGCCGCTCGCTTCGCCCGCATAGGCGAAATAGTTGTGGATCGCCCGGCCGATGCCGTCGCCGGTGGTGCGGTCGAACACGGAGCGCGGCAGGTAGATCGCGAGCTTGAGCGGCTCGGACAGCGGAAAGTCGTCGACGGCGCCGACGATGTATTCCTCGGCATCGGCGTCGAGGTCTTTCTCATGAAAGGGCGCCGGATCGAGCGAGTTGAACAGCTGCTCGACGGAATTGAGCGTGAGCGCGATCACCGAAACGCCGTCCTCGACGTTGTAACGAACCCCGGTTTCCGTCATCCCCCGTCACCCTCCTGCCCTTGTGGCGATCTTAACCCCACGGCGAAACTCCGCCCAATGTTGAGAACGACTCGCGCACGGGGCCAGCCCCGCGATTGACAGGAGCCCCGACGGCACAGCAAAATCGTTAGCAATCTAATCACATTCGCAGGGCGACGGCATGAGCGAAACGACCGAGCAGAATGACCAGGGTGCGGCGACCGCCCAGCCCGTGCCCTACGACATGATCGGCGGCGCCGAGGTTCTGCACCGCATCGTCGACCGCTTTTACGAGATCATGGATACGGACCCTGCGGCGGCCGGCATCCGCGCCATGCACGGCGCGGACCTCGGCCCGATCCGGGAGAAGCTGTTCGATTTCCTTTCCGGATGGCTCGGTGGACCCAATCTCTATTTCCAGCGGCCCGACCGAAAGTGCCTTCATTCGGCCCACTCGCCCTACGCCATCGGCGAGGTCGAACGCGACCAGTGGCTGATGTGCATGTATCGGGCGCTGGAAGATGCCGGTGTCGACGCCGAAACACGCGAGCTTCTGCGCGTGCCTTTCTTCCGGATCGCGGACTTCGTCCGCAACAAGTAGGCGCGGACTTCGTCCGGAATAAATAGGCCTCAAACGCGGTCGTAAGGCAGGCCGACATAGTTTTCGGCGAGCGCCCGCGCGCCTTCGGGAAAGCGCGTGACGAAGTCGAGCTCGGCGTCCTGGATCTTCTCCTGAAACGGATCGGCGTCCGGGAATCGGTGCAGCATCGAGGTCATCCACCAGGAAAACCGCTGGGCCAGCCAGATGCGCTTGAGACAGGTATCCGAATAGGATTCGAGCAGATCCTCGCGGCCTTCCCGGTAGAAGGCGGTCAGGGCCCGCGCCAGCACACGAATGTCGGCAATGGCGAGGTTCATGCCCTTGGCGCCCGTCGGCGGTACTATATGCGCCGCATCTCCCGCCAGGAACAGACGGCCGTGACGCATCGGCGCCGCGACGAAGCTGCGCATCCCGGTGACGCCTTTCTGCAGGATCGGGCCCTCGTTGACACGAAAGCCCGGCCCCTGTTCGAGGCGCTGGTGCAGTTCGTCCCAGATGCGGGCATCGGACCACTCCCCGATGTCCTCGTCCGGCGCGCATTGGACGTAAAGGCGCGTGATCTCGGGCGAGCGCATGCTGAACAGCGCGAAGCCGCGCGGATGCCGAGCATAGACCAGTTCGTGCGACGCCGGCGGCGCTTCGGCCAGAATACCGAGCCAGCCGAACGGATAGTCCCGCTCGTAAACCGTGATCGCGCCGGCCGGGATGGCGGCGCGCGCGATGCCGTGAAAGCCGTCGCAGCCGGCGACGAAATCGCAATCCAGCGAATCCGCCTGGCCGGCGGCCTCGAACCGGATCACCGGCCGGCGGCCGGTCATGGCATCGATGGCGCGGGCCTCGGCCTCGAACAGGATGGTTCCGCCGAGCGCCAGCCGCGCGGCGATCATGTCCTTCACCACCTCATGCTGGCCGTAGACCCAGATGTCCCGCCCGGTGAGCCCATGCAGATCGATGCGCCGGCGCGCGCCGCCGAAGGCGATCTCGAAGCCCCTGTGTACCATGCCTTCGCGCTGCATGCGGGCGCCGAGCCCGGCGTCGATCAGGGTCTGGGCCGCGCCATGCTCGATCACGCCGGCGCGGATCCGGCCCTCGACATAGGCACGCGAGCGCGACTCGAGAACGACATTTTCGACCCCGGCGTGATGGAGGAGTTGCGACAGCAGCAGCCCCGCGGGTCCGGCGCCGATGATACCGACCTGCGTCTTCATTCCGTCCCCCTACTTCAAAAGGTGCGGCAGAAAAAGCGTGATCCCCGGGAACAGGATGAGAATTCCGACCCGGAAGAAATCGGAAATCAGGAACGGCAGGACACCGCGGAACGAATCGCGCATCGACACGTCGCCCGCCATCGAATTGATGACGAAAACGTTGAGCCCGACCGGCGGCGTGATCAGCCCCATCTCTGCGACCATCAGCGTCAGGATGCAGAACCAGATTTTCAGGTCTTCCACGCTCATGCCGAAATCGAGAACCAGCAGGATCGGCCAGAAGATCGGCAGAAACAGCAGAATCATGGACATGCTGTCCATGAACATGCCGAGGATGATGAAGATGGCGATCATCACGATGAGGATCATCATCGGCGACAGGCCGCTGCCCGACATGATTTCCGACAGGGCCATGGGCAACCGCGTGAAACCCAGGAAGGCATTCAGCACGTTGGCGGCGAACAGGATGAGGAAGATCATCGCGGTGGAGACGGCCGTCTCCAGAATCGCCTCGGTGAAACCCTTGAGGCGCATCCTGCCCCGCGTCACGGCGACGATGCCCATCGCGACGGCCCCGACCGAGGCCGCCGCGGTCGGCGTGAAAAGACCGAAGTAGATGCCGCCGATCACCAGCAGGAAGATAAAGACCACCGGCCAGATATCGACCAGGGCCCGGAGCTTTTCCTCCGCCGTGGCGCGCGGTCCCGCGGGACCCAGTTCGGGCCAGACGCGCACGACGATGGCGATCGCCGCCATGTAGCCGGCCGTGGCGATCAGCCCCGGGACGAAGGCCGCCTGGAACAGCGTCTCGATATTGGCTTCCACAACGATGGCCGCGACGATGAGGACGACGGAGGGCGGACTCAGGATGCCGAGGGTACCGCCCGCGGCGAGCACACCTGTCGCGAAGGAACCGGCATAGCCGTGGCGGCGCAATTCAGGAAGCGCGACATGGCCCATGGTGGCCGCGGTGGCGAGCGAGGAGCCGCAGATCGCGCCGAAGCCGGCGCAGCCGCCGATCGCCGCCATCGCCATGCCGCCGCGGTGGTGGCCGATCCAGGCATTGGTCGCGCGGAAAAGATCCTGGCTGAGCCGCGCCTTGGACGCAAACTGCCCCATCAGCATGAACATCGGAATGACGGTCATCTCGTAATTGAGGAACTGATAGAACATCTGGGTCTTGAGGATGTTCAGCAGCGCGTCGGCGCTGGTCATCGTCAGGAATCCGACCATGCCGACGGCCAGCATGGCGATGCCGATGGGAATCCGCACCACAAGCATGACCAGCAGCACGGCAAAGCCGATGGCGCCGATGACAAGCGGGCTCACGAACGCGCCCTCCGGACATTGGCCGCGATGCCGTTCACCGTTACGGCCGCCAGCAGGCCGAGACAGAACAGAAGCACCGGAAAGCTCCACCAGTAGGGGATCTTGAGAACCGCCGTCGCCTGCTTCTGGGCATGGAGTTCGAGCCCGCCGACGGACATCCGCCAGATCAGCAGCGCGCTGATGACGAAATAGATCAGACCGCCCGCCGCATCGAGGGCTTCGCGCAAACGCGAACTCGCCCTGGCCAGGAAAAAATCGACGACGACGTTGCCGCGCACGAACTGGCAGTAGGGAAGAAACAGATAGATGGCGAGCGAGGTGCCGAAGCCGACGATCTCGTACTCGCCGCGGATCGGCGCCTTGAACAGCGCGTTCAGGGCAATGCTGAGGGTGGTGAGCACGGCGGAGAACGCCATCAGCGCACCGCCCGCGATCGCGCACCAGCGCGAAATCCGCCAGAGAATACGCCCCGCCGGATCGTCCGGCGGGGCGTTCGTTACGAAAGCGTCACTCATCGATCGCAGTCCGGGCGATCACTTCGCGCCGGCGTGCCTGGCCAGGGTTTCCCTTGCATCCTTGAGCAGCGCCCGGCCGTTGACGCCCTTCTTCGCCACCTCGGCGACCCAGCGATCGATCGCCTTTTCACCCGCCGCCTTGATCGTCGCCGTTTCGGCGGCGTCGAGCGTGATGAACTCGTTGCCGCGGGCCTTGGCCATCGCCTGCCCGGGCTTCTCCACGTCGATCCAGATCCTGCCCGCGACGGACGCCAGGTTCATCCGCGAATTGTCGTCGATGACCTTTTTAAGGTCTGCCGACAGCTTGTTGTACGAGTTCTTGTTCATCACCAGCATGAACACGGAAGTATTCATGCGCGGCCCGGTCACGTCGACGTGGTACTTGACGGCCTCGTGGACCTTGAGCGCGGGCACGATCTCGTAGGGGATCATCACCGCGTCGACGACGCCCTTGGACAGGAGCTGCGGCACCGCCGGCACCGGCGAGTGGTAGGGATTGGCGCCGAGAGCTTCAAGCAGCAGCGTGCCGGCCGTAGACGGCGTGCGGATCGTCATCGCCTTCAGATTCGCCATCGAGCGGATCGGCTTCTTGGAATGAAACAGGTTGCCGTCGTGGCTGTGCAGCAACAGGACATGAACGTCCTTGAATTCGTCCTGCAGGTTCCGCTGGTAGAAATCCTGCAAGGCGAGCGTGGTCGAAAGCGCGTTTCCGTGCACGAAGGGCAGCTCGAACACCTCGGTCCGCGGGAAACGGCCCGGCGTATAGCCGATCAGGGTCCAGGCGATATCGACGACGCCATCTTTCACCTGGTCGAAAAGCTGCGGCGGCGCGCCGCCCAGCGTCATCGACGGGTAGACCTCGATCTTGAGGCGACCGCCCGAGTCCTTGGC
This sequence comes from Alphaproteobacteria bacterium, assembly GCA_964229575.1. Classification (GTDB taxonomy): domain Bacteria; phylum Pseudomonadota; class Alphaproteobacteria; order SMXQ01; family SMXQ01; genus WHSO01. Next base: position 5,810 of record CAXRES010000181.1, on the reverse strand, counting down.
GATCTTGTTCGCCCAGGGCACCAGGAAGTCCTTGTGCTGCGGCGATACGGGGCCGAGGAAATGGTGCGCGCGCAACTTCACTTCCTGGGCGACGGACGACGCCGGAGCCGCGACGGAGGCCGCGAGGGCGAAAGTCATTGCGACGACGACGCGCTTCAAAGCGATCGAATTCATTGCTGCCTCCACGAGGGAGCCTCTGCGGGCTCCTGGTTTGGGCCCGGGGACAAGCCCCTGCCTCCCTGATAAGAACAGTTCTAATATGACACAGGGCAATGGCCCCGTCATCCCGGCAATCCTGCTCCGGACAAACCGTTCGTGCGGACGCACCGCAGCCCGGAAGCCCCGGCCCCGGGTTCCGCGCAAGGGTCTTTCCATCGCCGCCCCCTCGCATTAATTTGACGCCGATACACGCCTTTTGGCCCGATCACACGGGCCGACTTTCCATAAGTTCAAGTCAAAAAAAGGGAGCGCCAATGGCCGACGACTTCAATCCAACCTCTACGGTCGACCTGACCGACAAGTTCCTGGTCGATCCTTACATGCGCTGGGCCGAACGACAGAAGATTCCCATTCATCTGGACTTCGGCCATGACCTGCTGGCGCTCGAGACCAAGCCGTGGGACCTCTACGAAGTGAACGGCTGCTTCGCCCACTGTCATGGCCGCGGCGACTTCATGGCGAATTACGTGATCGAAGTGCCGCCCGGTTCCAAGACCAGGCCCATTCACCACCTCTACGAGGCGTTCTTCTTCGTCCTGTCCGGCCACGGCTCGACCACCGTGTGGTCGCCCGAAGGGGACAAGCGCACCTTCGAATGGGGCCCGAAGGCGGTCTTCGCCATTCCGCTCAACTGCGAATACCAGATCTTCAACGGCTCGGGCACGGAACCGGCGCGGCTGGATTGCACCAACGACGCGCCGCTGACGCTCAACCTCTATCACAACGAAGGTTTCGTCTTCGACAACCCCTACAAGTTCCCCGAACGGCTCGGCAGCAACAGGCACTTCGACGGCGAAGGCGACCTGGTTCCGGTGAACCGCGGGCGCAACGTCGCCCCGGTCAACATCTGGGAAACCAACTTCGTTTCCGACCTGACCAACTTCAAGCTGTACGAGCTCAACGAACGCGGCAAGGGTTCGCTCAACATCTCCTTCGTGCTCGCCGACGGCACCATGCACGCGCACTGCTCGGAAATCCCGACGGGGCGCTACAAGAAGGCCCACCGCCACGCCGCCGGCACCCATGTCCATGCGGTCACCGGATCGGGCTATTCGCTGCTCTGGTACGAAGGCGATTCGAAGTTCGTGGAAATCCCGTGGCGGCACGGCGTGATGTACGCGCCGCCCTTCTGGATGTTCCATCAGCACTTCAACACCTGCGACACCCCGGCGCGCTACCTCGCCTGCTCGCTCGGCAGCCGGCGCTATCCGTTCATTTCGCTTCGCAAGAAGAGCGCCGAAGGCGGCGGCTCCACCTCGATCCAGAACGGCGGCCGCCAGATCGAACTCGAGGACCAGGATCCGCGCATCCATCGCAAGTGGCTCGAAGAAATCGCCAAAACCGGGGTGAAATCCCAGATGAGCGAATTTTTCGACGAAGCCGCGATCATGAAGCTCGACAAGTCGAAGCTGACCGGCGTCATCCAGCAGCCGCGCTCGATCGGCCCGGCGATGTGACCCGATGCGCCTGAAATGAAAAGAGGGGGCCGCCCGGCCCCCTCTTTTCCGTTTTTCGCGGGCAGGAAACTCAGAGCCCGCCCCAGACCTCGGTCGCCGTCTCGACCACCAGCGCCAGCTTGCGCCGCTCATCGTCCTCATTGAGCGCCTTGCGCCCGACTCCCGACGAGAACCCGCACTGCGGGCTGAGGCAGAGCTGCTCCATCGGCAGGACGCGCGCAGCCTCGTCCAGGCGGCGCTTGAGAGAGTCCTTGCTCTCCATCTCGCGCTTCTTGGTGCTGACCATGCCGAGCACCACCTTCTTGCCGGCCGGCACATGGCGAAGCGGCTGGAAGTCGCCCGAGCGTTCGTCGTCGTATTCGAGAAAATAGCCGTCGACGTCGAGCTTGCCGAAAAGGACTTCCGCCACCGGTTCGTAGCCGCCGCGCGCCACGCCGCCCGCCGCGACGCCCGAGGCTCGCGCATTGCCCCGGCAGAGGTGGACGGTGAATGTCGCCTTGTTTTTCAGCCCGCGGATCACGTCGTTGACAACGCCACAATACTTGAGCGGCAGCGCATTGGGGTCCTCGCCGAGCCTGGCCACCGCTGCACGGAAATTGTCGTCGCAAAGATAGGCGAGGTTCGTGTCGTCGAACTGGATGTAGGTGCAGCCGTGGGCGATCAGGTCCTCGACCTCGGCGCGGTAGGCCGCCGTCAGGTCCGCCCAGAACATCTCCATGTCGGGATAGGCCTTGCGGTCGACCGCCTCGCGTCCGCCGCGGAAATGCATCATCGAAGGCGCCGGGATGCAGACCTTGATCGTGCGCCCGGTGAGCGGCTTCAGGAAGTCGAAGCTCGGCACCTGGATGGGACGCGAGCGCTTCAGCTTGCCCTCCACCACCATGCCCTGCAGCTTGGCGTGGCTGACGCTGCCGTCGGCGCCCTTGACCGCGACGTCGAGCATCATGCCGGCCTCGCGCACGTTATCGAAGCCGCACAGGAAATCGGCGTACCACACGCGGCGGCGAAATTCGCCGTCGGTGATGGCCTGCAGGCCCGCGTCCTCCTGAAGCCTGACCGCTTCGCGGATGCACTCGTCCTCGAGCGCGGCGAGTGCCACCTTGTCCATCCTGCCGTCCCTGACGCGCTCGCGCGCCTCGATCAGCCGGATGGGGCGGATCAGGCTTCCGACCTGATCCGCGCGGTACGGGGGTTTGGTGCTCATGGTCATTTCCTGCGACCTTTCGTTGTCGTGCCGTTTTTCTTGCCCGATCCGCCGAGGCGCGGATGGGTCCGTGCCCGCGCCTTGCGTGAAAGAGCGATTTCTTCCTCCGGGTCCCGGGTCTTGCCGTCGCGGGCCATGATGCCGGCGTGGCCCCAGGTATCGGTGTAGTTTCGCCGCTGCTCGCCGGGCAGGAAGCGTTCTTCCAGCTTCTGGGCAATTTCATGGTGGAACAGCTTGCGCACCTCGGTGCGGCCGTACTTGCTGCCGCGCGCACGCGCCGAAATGTCGGCAAGCGCCGGCGAGCCGCGCTCGTTCAGTTCGTGCAGGGCCTGCCACGTGGCATTCAGTCCGACATTGGCGCAGATCGTGGGATAGAGCACGATGCGCGCCCCCAGCTTTTCGTATTCCTCCCAGGTCGGCGCCGGGTCCGGGCCGCCCCAGATGATGAGGACGGGCGCCGGGATGCGCCGGCAGGCCTCGGCGATTTCCTCGCGCTTCTGCACGGAATTGAGCCAGATGAAATCGACGCCGCCCTGTTCGACGTAGGCGATGGAACGTTCGACGGCGTCATCGAACGTCTCGCCCTCGGCGCCGATCGTATCGCAGCGGGCGCAGATGACGAAATCGGGCGCGTATTCGTCACGCGCGGCGACGGCGGCGCGGTACTTTCCCACGGCCTCGTCCACGGGGATGCAACGCCGGCCGGCCAGCGTGCCCGACTTCTTGGGCGCCTCCTGGTCCTCGATCTGCATGCCGGCCGCGCCCGACCGGATGATCTCGCGCACCGTGTAATGGACGTTGACCACGTTGCCGAAGCCCGTGTCGGTGTCGACGAAAACGGGAATGTCGCTTGCCGCCGTCACATGGCGCACATGGTCGGCCACGTCGCGCAGCCCGATAACGCCGATATCCGGCACCCCCAGAAGGTAGGCCGACATCTGGGAACCGGCGACGAAAAAGCATTCGAACCCGGCCTTTTCCGCGCAGCGCGCGTAAACCGGGCTGAAGCCGCCGACCATGACGGTCATTTTCCTGCGGGCGAGAATTTCCCGGAACTTGCGGCGCTTGCGCCGGACGGCATCCGCCCAGGCTTCCACCATTGCTTCCTCCCTGATGACGATTATCGTTTTCGCCAAGATAGCGGGCTTTCGCGCCCCGCGCCATCGGCGCTATCCTGCAAAAAACTTTTTCAGGGAGAGCATCCATGAAGGCAGCACGCATCCAGCGCTTCGGCGGACCGGAAGTCATCACCATCGACGAGGTGCCCGATCCCGTGCCCGGCCGCGGCCAGGTCCTGATCGACGTTCGGGCCAGCGCCGTCAATCCCGCAGACTGGAAAGGCCGCGAGGGCTTCTACAAGGACGCCGACTGGTACCGCCTGCCCCACATTCCCGGGCGCGATTTCTCCGGCGTCATTTCCGCCGTCCACCCGGAGGTCGAGGAATTCGATGTCGGCGACGAGGTCTTCGGCGTCACCGACCAGGGCCAGGAGGGCGCCTGCGCGACGAAGCTCGTGATGACCCCGGCGATCATCGCGACCAAGCCGCGCAACCTGTCCCACGCCGAAGCGGCCGCCATCTGCCTCGGCACGCTGACGGCGATGGTATCGATCGAGGACACGGCGCAACTGAAGAAGGGCGAAACGATCCTGATTCACGGCGGCGCGGGCGGCGTCGGCGCCATGGCCGTGCAACTGGCCCGGCGCATCGGTGCGCGCATCATCGCCACGGCGCGAAAGGGCAATGCCGATTACGTGCGCTCGCTCGGCGCCGAAAAGGTCATCGACTACATGGCCGAGGACATCGTCGCCATCGGCCCCGTCTGCGACGTGGTCTTCGACACCGTGGGCGGCAAAGACCAGCCGAAGCTGTGCAACGTGCTCAAGCCCGGCGGGCGGCTCGCCTGGATTTCGCGCGGGCCGAAGGACTTCAAGGCGCCCGACCACGTCAAGGTGCTGCGCCCCGACGTCAAGCGCGACCGCGCGCACCTCGATCGCATCGCGGCGCTCGCCGAAGCGGGCGAGATCAGGCCGCCCGCGGTCACCACCTTCCCGCTCGACAGGACCGCCGACGCGCACGAAGCCCACAAGCACCGCAAGGTCGCGGGCAAGGTCGTCATCGTGATGGCGTAGGCCTTCCCTATTTCGCCGTCGGCACGTCGCTCGAACGCCAGACGTCGGCTTCGCAGACATCCGGCTTGGCGGGCGAAATGGCGCGCGAATGCACCACGCGCTTGCCCACCATCTTGGAAAACTCCGATTCGATCGGGCAAACTGCGATGATCTGTACGGAAACGGCGCGACTCTTGGGCACGTCAAAGGGCTTCGAGGTGATCTGCTCCTGCGGCTTGAAGTATTTCTTGCGCGCGGGCGTCATCTCGCGGCCGTCAATGAAATCGACCATGTGAGTTGCCTGCTTGTCGCGGCGCACGACCCAGTGAATGTACATCGGGCGCTGGCAGGTATTCTTGATGCCGATCACGTGCCTGTTCATGTCGGTATGCGAGACGGGTCGCGTGCTGATCTTGTGGGCGGCGCACTTGACGTTGCTTTGCAGGCGCACTTTTTCAGGCCCTTGCCCGCCTTTCCCGTCGGGCTGATTAGCCGGTTTCGGTGGCGCGTTGCCGCGAATCATGGCCTCGGCCTCCGCCATGCGGGCCTTCGCTTGCGGATGCCCGGAGCAGTGCAGGGAAAAAAGGCTTTTCTGCATCATGCCGAAGGCCCTGCGCTTGTCTTCCGTCGTGCCGGAGCCCGCCATCACCTGCTTGCGGAATTGCTCAAGCTGGCGGTCGCAATTGCGAATCTCTTCCGGGCTCATGGCGGCTAACGACGCAGTTGAAGAAGCGAAGAACCAGGCCGAAGCCAGCAAGGACAGAAAAACGGCGCGCATCGCTATCATGACCTCCGATTCATAAATGCGTCGGGCCGATAC
>CAXRES010000180.1:0-18752 GCA_964229575.1 Alphaproteobacteria bacterium | reverse complement strand
TCGTGCGGAAGGCATCCCTAAGTGGTCACATCCACAAACAGTCTGTCAAATAGCCTCAAGGTCGACGACAAGGGCCGGGTCACGTTCTCCGGCCTCGGTTCCGGTATCGATTTCGATACGGCGGTGGAAAACATCATCACCGCCCGCAGGATACCGGTCGACCGACTCCAGACGAAAATCGACACGAACGCCACGAAGATCACCGCGTATCAGGACCTGCGGGTCGTCCTTAACGCGTTTCAGGACAGCCTTGCGACGCTGCGCGGCGCCGTCAGCTTCGACAACACCTCCAATGCCTTCGCGGCCAAGCTGCCCTACGCGTCGGTCAGCCGGACGGATGGCGCAACGGCAAGCAGCGCCAGCAGCCTCGTCGGGGTGACGGTCAGCAATTCTGCTCAGGCGGAAAGCCACGACATCGAGATTCTTCAGGTCGCCCGGGCCCACAAGATCGCATCCAATTCCTATTCCTCTACCTCCACCGCGCTCGGCCTGACGGACAGCAATACGTTTTCGATCGAGGGCACGACGATAACCGTATCCTCGCAGGACACGCTCCTGACCCTGCGCGACCGCATCAATGCTGCCAACACCGGCAGCAACGCGACGGGCGTTTCCGCCAGCATCGTTACCGTCAGCGCGACCGAGAACTACCTGGTCCTGAGCAAGTCGACCGCCGGCTCGGATATCACGATTTCCAACACCTCCGGCACACCGCTCACAACCGTCGGCATTCTGAGCGGCGGCGTACCGGCGCATGAATTGCAGGCCTCGCAAAAGGCTCAGCTTTATGCGGACGGGCTCCTCGATTCCACGAACACCACCTATGAAACGGCCCGCCTTGCCAGCGCTTCGACGACCATCGGCTCTTCCGGCACGCTGCGCTTCAACGACGGCACGACGACCAGAGACCTCGCCTATACGTCCGGCCAGTCGATCACGACGCTGGCCGCCAATATCAATGCCGATGCCACCCTTCAGACGATGGGTATTTCCGCCTCCGTCGTGCAGGAGGGCGCGCAGTATCGCCTCAAGATCGTGACCAGCGGCGATGCCTTCACCATAACCGAACAGGCTGCCGGGACGGCGATTGCCGATCTCGAAATCGGTAATTCACGGCTGCTTGTCGAACGAAACACCAATACGGTCAGCGATCTCATCACCGGCGTGACTCTCTCCTTGTTCCAGGCCGAGGTCGGAACCAACGTCCACATAGACATCGAAAAAGACCTGGCGGCGATGAAAAGCAAGATCACCGCCTTCGTCGACGCCTATAATGCCGTCAAGGAATACATCAACGGCCAGGCCAGCATCGATCCCACGACCGGCGAGGTATCCGAAACGGCCGTGCTTTACGGCAGCAGAACGCTTTCGGATATCGAAGCGCAACTCGGCCAGATTCTCGGCATCGGCACCCAGGGGGTTTCCGAAGCCTTTTCCGTGCTGGCGCAGATCGGCATAGAGTTTGTCGACAACGGGACTCTCTCCGATCCGCTGAAAGCGGACACCCTGAAGATCGACTCGAGCAAGCTCGACAACGCCCTGCTCAACAACTCGGACGACGTCAAGCGGCTGTTCGCATTCGATTTTTCGTCCTCCGACCCGCGCGTTACCCTGTTGTCGTTTACCAGCAATACGGCCTACGACGCATCCGGTTATGTACTCAACGTCGCTTTCGCTGAACTTTATGAATCCACGGCTCAGTCCGAGTCCGGTTCAATCACGCTGACCCAGGCCCAAACCGGGGGACCTGCCAGCAACGGGCTCAGTGCGATCACGTTGAGCGATACGATCGCCACGAATCATGCGCTGCGTTATGCCTACAATTCCTCGACCGAGGTCCTGACGCTTTATGACCTGACGGCCGGCACATCCGAAAGCGTCGATATTACGGCCAGCCTCGATGCGCTCGTCGGTGCCGGCCTCGACCTCGGCGCAGGCCAGACGCTCGATGTGACTTTCTCCAGCATGGGGACCATCACGCTTTCGGGCGATAACGGGTTTCTGCGCGGCACGAACGTATCCGATGGAACGCTCGATACTTCAGCCCTCGCCGTCGGCACGACGATGACCGGGGGCGCGGTCACGACGCCGACATCGAACATGAACAAGGCGACGGTAGACGCGCTCATCGCGGCGGGCGCTTATTCCACCGCCACGGGACTTCTGACCCTGGGTGTTACCAGCGGATCCGCCGGCGAAGCGCATTTCGACCTGGCCTCGGGAATCAAGTTCCGCGTCGACGGGGGCGCGATCGCCGCCAACATTACGGCCACCGATCTTGACGACGGGCTGTCCCACACCGTCGATATTTACGTCAACGATGGGTCGTCCGACGTCAAGGTGGCGACCCTCAGCTTGACCTCGCTTGTGTCGACCGGCGCGGGCAGCGGCAGTCTGACCATCGACCTCGGCACCGGCCTTTTCGCCGAGGCCACGAACGTGGCCAGCGCCACGTCGCCGATGGAAAACTATCTCGCGATTTCGAATGGTTCATTCGAGATTCGGAACAGCTCGGGCGGCCTGATTTCTACCATCTCCTATAACGCCGGCGACAGCCTGACGGAACTCGCTTCGACCATCAACGCAGTTTCCGGTCTGACCGCATCGGTGGTGGACAACGGCTCAACGTTCCAGCTCAGCGTCACCAGCGACAGCTCGACGCCGCTGACCTTCACAGCGGACACCGGCGGACTTCTGGCGCTGATCGACGTGACCAATACGGGCACCACCATCACGTCCGCCAACATCAACGGGGCGGCCGACGGTTCCGACGACGGATCGGTGACGATCGGCACCGGCAATGTCCTCATTGCGACAAGCCAGACGGATGCCTATGGCTTGCGTCTTCTTTACACGGGAAATACCGATGCCAGCGGCATTCAGCTCGATTTCACGACCGGTATCGGCACCCGAATGTATTTCGTTGCCGACAACGCCTTGAACGAAACGACGGGCAGCATCGAGAACGAAATTGAGGCGTTGACCGATCAGAACGAATTCAACCAGGAACGCATCGATACTCTACTTACCAACCTGGAACGGCAGAGAGAATCCCTGCTGTCGCGGTTCATCGCGATGGAAACGGCATTGTCCTCCATGAATGCGTTGATCGATCAGATTCGTCAGGGCTTTGAAGCCCTGACAAACAGTCAGAGCAAGTAGGTGCGTAAATGAATCGCAATCAGGCGCAGAATTACCAGACGCAACAGATCATGACGGCCTCCCCGGCCATGCTCGTGTTCCTTCTCTACGACAAGGCGATCAATTGCCTCAAGGAAGCCGTGCGCGCGATCGAACGCGGCGAGGTCGAGGCGCGCTGGAAGGCGAATGGGCGGGCCATGGAGATCATCGAGCACCTTCGCCTGACCCTCAACCATGACGCCGGGGGGGAGATTGCGCAGAATCTGGAACGAATTTACGCGACCCTTCTGTTCGAATTGCCGAAGGTCGACCTCAAGAACGATCCCCTGCCCGCGCAGCAGGCCATCGGCATGCTCGAACCCCTTCGGGAATCCTGGCGGCAGCTTGCCGACAAGGGAGAGGATACCGCCCGACAGGCGGCCCAGGCGGCGGCACAGACTCGCAAGGCGCCGCCGTCGGCCTTGGCCGCAGCGCCGCAGAAGGTGGCAATCACGCCACCCGCCGAACCTTCCGGAATAAAAATTTCCGCGTAAGCTCGCCGGCAACGCGCTCTTCAAGGCAAGGCCCGCAGTCCGACTGCGGGCCTTTTGGCTTGTCCCTCTCGCGCCCCAGGCCCGGCGGCACAATTTGCCGCTCGCTGAAAAAATTGCCCTGCCGGGCAGAACATTCCTGGTCCCCGCGCCAGGACCTGGCGCGGCGGCGTTTAAAATCTCCATAGTGTTCAGATAGCTAGACTAGGGCCGGATTTGGCCCACGGCTTGCTCATCTTGCCCTGAATTCATTCGTCCTTGGTTTTGGAAGACGGAAAAGATGCAACTCTCGATCAGAGATCTGATCGTACCGAACGATCGCCCGAATGCCGCTCAGCGAGGCTCCTCGCCGGCGTTCGCGGCCGCATCGTCGGTTTCCGTTGCCGCCTTCGACGATCTTCTTCGCCAGTTTTCGATCAAGGCCGAGACCGGGAATGCCGCGGAATTGCGTTCCTCCTCGGCAAAGGATGACGCCTCCGCCGGGAATCGCCGCGACGACGCGGTCAAATTCTCCAGGGATCATCACCGGAACGCCGAGAGCGAGCACGCGCAGGCGCACGATTCTGTCTCCGCTGATCGCCGCTCCGACGAAGATCTTTCGGCTGACGTCAATCACGACGAAGGCAAGACGCCCGAAAACAGCAATCTGGTCGATGTCCAGGCCGTCGCCATCGATCCGGATCAGGCTGCCCTGGCGGTCTCTCCGTTGCAGGCGCAGAACACCAAGAGCGCGCCGGCAACCATCCAGGCGGCCGGAAAGTCCGATGCGGCCGAGATGCTCGGCGCAAGCATCGAATCGGACGAAACGGCGGAAACTTCTCCGGCATTTGCCGCAAAAGGCAATATGACGGCCACGGAAAACAAACCCGGCGCGGAGATCGCGCAGGGTATATCCAACGAAATCGCCAAGGCCCCGAAGTCGCAGCCCGCCCACTTCAAGGATTTCGCCACGTCCCTGCAGCCGACGGAAATCCTGACGCCGGATACCGAGATACCGAATGCTCTCGTCGGCGAAGCGGTGTCCGCACTGGTGCGCAAGTCCGGAACAGCCGCGACAAACGCCGGCGCGAAAAACGAATTGGGAGAGGCCTCTTCGGCTGGGCGCGAAGGCGCGAACACGTCCATCGGCCCCGACCGCTCCATCGTAGCGTCGGTCACCGTGGCGCAAGAGCATTCGACCGGCGCCGTCAAGCCGCTGCATCCCATGCCTGGACACGGCTTGCTGGCCGCGCAGGAGATCGACGGCGTCGATTTCAGCCTCGCCAATGCACAGAGCACCGCGGGGGCATCTGGTGCATCGACTGTCCATCAGACTTCCGCCGGCAATATCGTTTCGGCCCTCAATGCACAGAACCAGACCGCCAACGGAGCGGCTGATAATGCCTCGGTCAATCCGGGACTGGCCATTTCCTCGAACGTTCCGTCCACCGAGGAAAACCGTGCCTCGATCCGGCCCAACGGTTTCGCCGGCCCGCAAGCCCTGGGCGGCCTGAACGGAATTCACTCGCCTGCCAATGGCATCACGGGCGGGTTGAAGGCCGCACATGCTCCGTCAACCACCCGAAATCCGGCCCCCGTTCCGCTTGAAGATGTCGCCGTGCATATCGCGCGCGCAGCCTCCAGCGGCTCCGACCAGATCACCATCAAGCTGAAGCCAGCGGCGCTTGGCCAGATCGACGTCAAGCTCGAATTGACCGACGATGGACGTGTGGCCGCCGTGGTCACCGCCGACCGCGCCGATACCCTCGACATGCTCGCCCGCGATGCGAAGAGCCTGGAGCGGGCGCTTGCCGACGCCGGCCTGAAAGCCGACTCCGGCAGCCTCCAGTTCAATCTGCGCGGCGAAGGACAGGGCCACGGCCATGAAAGCCGTCAGGCCTTCGCCCTCGATCGCCGGCTCGACTTGCCGAACGCTGCGATGAACGAAACACCGGCAGCGCCCATCCTTTCCGCCTACTCGAACGCCCGCATCGCCAATGGCGGCGTCGATATCCGCGTTTAATGGCGTCATTCGAGGAAACCCGCTGAAATGGCAATCAACCCCGCCACGGCAACCGCGCAGCAAAGCGCTTCGCAGACCGTCTCCCAGTCGTCGCAGACGAAGCTGACCGGCGACCTACAGAGCTTTCTGACGCTGCTGACGACGCAGCTCAAGCATCAGGACCCGATGAATCCGGTCGATTCGACCGAATTCACCGCTCAGCTCGCGCAATTCGCCGCGGTCGAACAGGGCATCCAGACCAATTCGAACCTGGAAAAGCTGATCAATCTTTCTCTGGCCAACCAGAACCTCGCGGCGGTGAGCTATCTCGGCAAATATGTGGAGGCAAAGTCCGAAGACTTCGCCCTGAAGAACGGCAAGGGAGCTTTCGCCTACAGCCTGCCCCAAACCGCCGAAGCGGTCGCCATCCAGATCAAGAACGAAGCCGGCGTGACCGTGGCGGTCAAGGCCGGAGACCCGGCTTCCGGCAAGCATTACTTCACCTGGGATGGAAAGAGTTCCCAGGGCCTGCAACTGCCCGATGGAAAATATTCGATCGTCGTCAGCGCCGTAGACAAGGCCGGCGAGGCCATCGACGGTGAAAGCTACGCGGTCGGCCTCGTCGACGGCGCGGACAGTTCCAGCGGATCCGTCATGGTAACCATCAACGGCGTCGGCGTGCCTCTTGCCGACGTCATCACGGTCAAACCCGCGGCGCCGGCGATCTGATCGCACAAGGCCAGCGCCACAACCACTTTTGATTTTCAACTGACAGGATGTCGATAGGAGACAGGAAATGAGTCTTTACGGTGCAATGTTCTCGGGCGTGTCCGGTCTCAACGCCGAAAGCCAGGCGCTGGGCACGATTGCCGACAACATCTCCAACGTGAACACGGTCGGCTACAAGGATACTTCAGCCCGCTTCTCGACCCTGGTCACCCAGCAGGCTACCAACAACAGCTACGCGCCGGGCGGCGTCAATTTCAATCGCCACTCGAACATCGCGGGTCAGGGCCTGCTGCAGGGCTCCGCTTCGCCGACCGACCTGGCGATTTCCGGCCAGGGCATGTTCGTCGTGACCGGCGTGGCCTCGCCGACCTCGGCCGATCCGTTCCTTTATACCCGCGCCGGTTCCTTCACGCCCGACCAGAACGGCAATCTGCGAAATACCGCGGGCTTTTATCTGCAGGGCTGGGCGACGGACGCCGCCGGCACACCGACGGCGACCAACGTGTCCGTGCTGAGCAGTCTTGAAACGGTCAACGTATCGGGCGTCTCGGGCAGCGCGACGCCGACGAGCGCCGTCGAACTCGGCGCCAACCTGCCCGCCACCGCGGCACTCGGCGATGATTTCATCACCAACGTGCAGATCTTCGACTCGCTCGGCGTGTCGCATGACCTCGCATTTACCTGGACCAAGTCGGCTCTCAATAACTGGGACCTCACGGTAACGCCGCCGTCCGGCGCCGCGCTGGTCAGCGTGACGGATTCCGCAAGCGCGCCCTATGCGGCCGCGGGCCTGCTCGAATTCACCACCCAGCCCACCGACGGCGACACCATCGTCATCGGCGGCACGACCTATGAATTCGACAGCAATGCCAGCGTCACCGGCACCAATACCCGCGTGACAATCGGCGCGGATCTGGCGACCACCGTGGCCAACCTGGTGGCAGGCGTCGGCGATTCGCGTCTTGCCGTCAGCAGCTCGACCTCCATTTTGGTCACTCAATCTTCCGCTGGCACGGCGCTGGCCATCGATCCCTCTTCGACGTCGGCCATCCTTCAGTCAGCCACCGGCGCATTCACCGTGCCCGCACTGACGGCCTCCACCCCCGCCGTCTCCTTCAACGGTGACGGCACGCCCGCGGCATTCAATGTGGCGAACGTCAGCGTCTACGACTGGTCGACCGGCGCCGCCGACACCGCGATTACCCTGGACATCGGCACGGCCGACCTTTCCGACGGCCTGACCCAGTTCTCGGGCGATTACAACGTCACCTTCATCAACCAGAACGGCGTGAAGTTCGGCACCTTCTCGGGCGTTTCGATCAGCGAAGAGGGCCTTGTCGTCGCCCTGTTCGACAACGGCGAAACCCTGCCGATCTACAAGGTTCCACTGGTGACCTTCGCCAACGCCAACGGCCTCACCTCTCGTTCGGGCAACGTCTACATCGCATCCGATTCTTCGGGTTCCCCGGTGCTTCGGTCCGCCAAGTCGGGCGGTGCGGGCGCCATCGCCGCCGGCGCGCTGGAAAACTCCACGGTCGACCTTGGCACCGAATTCACCAACATGATCATCGCCCAGCGCGCCTATTCGGCGACCAGCCGGGTGATCACGACGGCCGACGAAAGGCTCGACGACCTGGTCCGGATCAAGCGTTAATTTCGCCAGCTAACGAAACATTAACAGGCCCGGTTTCCGCCATCGGCGGAACCGGGCTTTTGCCTTGAAAATTAACCCTTTCCCTTAGCCTTTTTTTAAACGCCGCAAGGCTATTTTTTCAATCGGGAAGAAACAGTCCACACAGTGCCGTTGCTCCCCTCTTGATGGAGCTCGAAGCGGCAGGACTGTCGAACACGATCGGGGTCAAGTCGATGTCGAATATTCAGGAACAGAGGATCGCCCGCGCTGGTAACGGCGGAGGAAAGTCCCTGAGCCTCAATGATCTGCCGCCGTCGAACACCAAGCGCTGGGTCATCCGCCGCAAGGCGGAAGTCGTCGCCGGCGTTCGTTCGGGAATCATCAGTCTCGAAGAAGCCTGCGAGCGATACACGCTGTCCATCGAGGAATTCCTGTCCTGGCAGAGGCTGATCGACAGTCATGGCGTACGCGGCCTGCGCGCGACCCGGCTGCAGGACTATCGCGCCAACAGCCGGCCGGCGGAATAAACAGCAATTCCGAGAAGCCACGTGAAGGCCCGAGCAATGCTCGGGCCTTTTTCTTTTATTTTGCGTCCCCCGGAAATTTTTTCCCCCTTACCCGGCAAATTTTTCCCGGTTTTAACCTGTTGTTCACCGCTACAGCCCTAAAAATGCGGCGACAAAGCAACCGGGCCGATTCACGGCCCGAAATTGGGGGTGTCCTTCAGTGCTAGACATGTTGCGCAATCTGGGTGCCGGCAGGCTCATGGTCATCGGGCTCCTGACCGCCGGCTTTGTTGCCTTCTTCGTCTTCCTGACGTCCCGCCTGACGTCGCCGACCATGGCCCTGCTTTATTCCGGCCTGGATCCCGCCGATGCCTCGAAGATCGTCGCCAAACTCGATTCCATGTCGATCCCCTACGAGATCAGCGGCGGCGGAACCCAGGTCATGGTTCCCAATGACCAGGTTGCGAAGCTGCGCATGACGGTGGCCCAGGAAGGCCTGCCCTCGGGCGGCTCGATGGGTTACGAAATCTTCGACCGCAGCGAATCTCTCGGCACCAGCAATTTCGTCCTCAACATCCATCATCTGCGCGCGCTCGAAGGCGAAATTTCGCGCACCATCCAGTCGCTCGCCCATGTACGCCGCGCCAGGGTTCATCTGGTTCTGCCCAAGCGCGAAATCTTCTCAAGAACCGCGCCTTCGCCCAGCGCCTCCATCGTGCTGCTGATGCAAGGCGGTCATCGCCTGACGAGCGGGGAAGTCTATGCCATTCAGCAGCTCGTAGCGGCAGCGGTACCAAATCTCCAGCCCGGCGAAATCTCCATCGTCGATGGCCAGGGCACCCTCCTCGCCAAGGGGCGCGCCAAGGACTCGGCGGGCGGCATCGGCGCGGACGCCGGCATGAAGGATGGCGCGCGCAAGTCCTTCGAAGCCGAGATGTCCCGAACGATCGAGGAAATGCTCGAGCGCTCCGTAGGCGCGAGCCGCGTGCGGGCGGAAGTCACTGCCGAAATGGATTTTGACCGGATTTCGACCACGACGGAATCCTACGATCCCGAAGGACAGGTCATCCGCTCGACGCAGTCCGTGGAAGAAAATTCCGCCACCAAGGACGGCCAGCAGGCTGCTCAGGCCGTATCGGTCACCACGAGCCTGCCTTCGGCCGGCCAGAATCAGGCCCAGCAGCGCCCGGCCCAGACCGCCGAAGCCAAGAATACTGCCAATTCGACGCGCACCGAGGAAACGGTCAATTACGAAATTTCCAAGACAACGAAGACCCACGTTCGTGAATCCGGAGCGGTCAAGCGCCTTTCCGTCGCTGTTCTGGTCGACGGTACCTACATCGATGCGGGCGGGGGCAAGCGCACCTACAAGCCGCGCAGCGCCGAAGATATTGCCCAGTACAAGAAGCTCGTCGAGACCGCGATCGGCTTCAATCCGCAGCGTGGCGACAAGGTGGAGGTCGTCAACCTGCGGTTCGCCAAGGGCGAGGAAGTCATAGAGGAAGATCCGCGGCCGTTGTTCGGGCTCGGAAAGAACGACTACATCCGCATTGCCGAACTGCTGATCCTGGGCATCGTCTCGATCCTCGTGATCCTCCTGGTGGTCCGCCCGCTCATCAAGCGGATTCTCGACGCGCTGCCGGACGCCATCGCGTCATCAAAGAACCTGATCAACGAATCGGTGGCCGCCGCCTCGGCCGCAGGCGCGGCGTTGCCGTCCCATTCCCCGATGCATGCGCTGCCTTCGGCATCCGGCATGAGCGACGGGATTGATATGGCAAGCATCGAAGGCCGCGTGCGCGATTCCACCGTCCGCAAAATCGGCGAAATCGTCGAAAAACATCCCGAAGAAGCCGTCAGCATCATCCGCAACTGGATGTACCAGGAAAACTGACGAGCGACAGTCTTATCGCTAACGAAAAGAGCCAGAGGGCACGCTTAGACCATGCCTCCCGCCAAGGAAGATTTCCGCAATCTTACCGGCCCGCAGAAAGCCGGCGTGATGATGCTGTCACTGACGGAAGAACAGGCTGCCAAGCTGTTTTCCCTCATGGATGACGAGGAAATCAAGGAATTGTCCCAAGTGATGAGCGGCCTGGGCAACATACCCTCCCCCGTCGTCGACAAGTTGTTTACCGATTTCGTCGAACAGATGTCGGCCACCGGATCGTTGCTGGGCACCTACGAGAGCACCGAGAGACTGCTGCTCAAGGCAATGCCGCCGGAGCGGGTCGAAGGCATCATGGACGAGATCCGCGGCCCTGCCGGCCGAACCATGTGGGACAAGCTCGGCAACGTCAACGAGGCCGTACTCGCCAACTACCTCAAGAATGAGTATCCGCAGACAGTCGCCGTGGTTCTGTCGAAAATCCGTGCCGAACACGCCGCCCGCGTTCTGTCCTGCCTGCCGGAACCGTTCGCCATGGAAGTCATCATGCGCATGCTCCGCATGGAGACGGTGCAGAAGGAAATTCTCGACGGCGTCGAAAAAACCCTGCGCACCGAATTCATGAGCAACCTGGCCCGCACCAATCGCCGCGATCCCCATGAAATGATGGCGGAAATATTCAACAACTTCGACCGCAACACGGAAAACCGCTTTATTACGGCCCTTGAGGAACGCAACAAGGATTCGGCCGAGAAGATCAAGGCCCTGATGTTTACCTTCGAGGATCTGGTCAAGCTGGATCCGAGCGGCGTGCAGACCCTTCTCAGGGAAGTCGACAAGTCCAAGCTCGCCTTGGCACTGAAGGGCGCATCGGAAACATTGCGCAACCTGTTCTTCACCAACATGTCGGAACGCGCCGGCAAGATTATGCGCGAAGACATGGAGGATATGGGCCCGGTTCGCCTGCGCGACGTGGACGAAGCCCAGATGTACATGGTCAATATCGCGAAGGACTTGGCCGAACGCGAAGAAATCGTGATTTCGGACAACAAGGACGACGACGAGTTGATCTACTAGGCGCAACGACAATCCGATGGCAAACCCGCAGATGGCCAGAAAATTCGACTTCAGCAACTCGTTCGAATCGAACGAACGGGGAATGGTCGCCGCACGCGACTTCACGCTGGCCGATATCGAAAGCGCTCGTGCCGAAGCCTTCAAGGAGGGAGTTGCGGCGGGAGCCGAAGAGCAACGCGCGGCGACGGAACACCTTGCCGCTGAATCGCTTCAGGCCATCGGCCAGCGCCTGGGCGATCTCAGGGGCCACCTCGACGGATTGCGCAACGAGATCGAGAGTCAGGCACTCGAAGCAGTCCTCGTCATCAGCCGAAAACTTCTTCCCCATTTCGTCGAAAAGCACGGAACGGAAGAAATCGAAGGCCTGGTACGCGACTGCCTCAGTGCCGTCTACGACGAACCACGCGTCGTCATCCGCGCCCAGGATTCCGTTCTCGATCACGTCAAGGCGCGGCTCGAAGACCTGATCGCTTCCTCCGGATTCAGCGGGAAGGTCGTGCTACTGGCCGACCATGCGATAGGGTTGGAGGATTGCCGGATAGAATGGGCCGATGGCGGCACGGAGCGCAGCACGTCCCGCCTTTGGCAGGACATCGAAACCACGATTGCCCGCGCCCTCGGCCGGGACGTCGACAGCGGGAGCTGATGCTCCCGGATCCCGAATAACGACAGCCTTTGAAATTTAGGAGATAAACATGGCTGAAAATCAGACGCCCAAGGACGACGACGGCAACCTCGACGCCGACGACATGGCCGCAGCGATGGCCGAAATTGCCGAAGCCGAAGCGGCAAAGGGCAAGCCGCCGGCGGAGAATTCGATTTCCGCCGCCGATCTCGCCGCCGTGTACGACGTGCCTGTCCAGGTATCCGCGGTCCTCGGCAAAGCCCACATGCAGGTGAGTCAGTTGCTCAAGCTCGGCCGGGGCGCCGTAGTGGAGCTTGACCGCAAGGTTGGCGAGGCCATCGACATTTACGTGAACAACCGCTTGGTTGCTCGCGGCGAGGTCGTCGTGGTCGATGAACGGCTTGGCGTTACCATGACCGAAATCGTGAAGGCTGAACAGGCCTAGCCGCAAATCGGGCGGGCAGGACTTTCAGCCAAAGGGAGTAAGTAAAATGAGACTTCTGATCATCGGATCGCTCAATGGGCAGATCGGCACCGCGAGCAAGATCGCCATTGGTCATGGCGCCAAGGTCGCCCATGCCGACGACATCGAGACCGCCCTCAATGCCCTCCGGGCCGGTCAGGGCGCAGATCTTGTGATGATCGATGACAAGCTCGA
Source organism: Alphaproteobacteria bacterium (assembly GCA_964229575.1). Taxonomy (GTDB): domain Bacteria; phylum Pseudomonadota; class Alphaproteobacteria; order SMXQ01; family SMXQ01; genus WHSO01. Next base: position 5,984 of record CAXRES010000180.1, on the reverse strand, counting down.
CATTCCCCGCCTGATTTCCAGCCTCGCTTCCGAACGCATCAACATGCCGGTCGTGGCCTGCGGGCTCGGCAACGACACCAGGACCGCCGTGGCCGCCATTCGCGCCGGCGCCCAGGAATATATCCCCCTGCCGCCTGACGCCGCGCTGATCGCAGCCGTCCTCGAAGCGGTAACCGAGGAATCGAGCGCCATCGTTTACAAGGATCCTGCGATGGCCTCGGTCCTGAAGCTGGCCGATCAGGTTGCGCCCAGCGACGCGACCATCATGATCACGGGCGAATCGGGCACCGGCAAGGAACTGATGGCCCGGCACATCCATACCAAGTCCCGGCGCGCCCGCGGCAAGTTCATTTCGGTCAATTGCGCGGCAATTCCGGAAAATCTCCTCGAATCGGAATTGTTCGGCCACGAAAAGGGCGCCTTCACCGGCGCGGTTGCCCGCCGCATCGGCAAATTCGAGGAGGCCAACGGCGGCACGCTCCTGCTCGATGAAATCAGCGAGATGGACCTGCGCCTTCAGGCCAAGCTGCTGCGCGCCATTCAGGAGCGCGAAATCGACCGAATCGGTGGCACCGCCCCGATCAAAGTCGATATTCGCCTGATCGCCACATCGAACCGCGATCTTGAGGCAACCGTTGCCGCCGGAACGTTCCGGGAAGACCTTTTCTTCCGGCTCAACGTGTTCAATCTGCGCATGCCTTCGCTGCGCGAACGTCCCCTCGACATCGAACGACTGGCCCGGCATTTCATTGAAAAATACGCGGATGCCAACGGCGTCGTCGCGAGACCGCTGTCGGGCGAGGCGCTCGACAAGCTCCTGCGTCACGGCTGGCGCGGTAATGTCCGCGAGCTTGAGAACACCATGCATCGGGCAATCCTGCTCGCGACCGGCCCCGAAATCGCCGCGGAAGCGATCATCCTGTCCTTCGACGAGGGGGCGACGGGAGGTCGAGGGAACGACCGGGCGCGCAATGCGGCCGCCACGGCCGGCGAACGGGATCAGCGCGCCATGGTCGGACGAACGGTAGCCGAGGTAGAGCGGGATCTCATCCTCGATACCTTGCAACATTGCCTCGGCAACCGCACACACGCGGCGAACATTCTCGGGATCTCGATCCGGACCCTGCGCAACAAGCTCAAGCAGTATTCGGAAGAAGGCGTCGCAGTCCCAATGCCGGGCGAACTTGACCGGGCCGCGGTCTGACAGCACCAACCAATCGGTCGAGTAAAAGATGACGGACGTTTCTACCGGGGCCAATCAGGACGGCCAGGCCTCCAACTATCTGTCGGACCTCGCCAAGCGCGGCGACATCGCGCTGGCGCTCGGGCTTGTCTGCATCCTCGTCGTCCTGATTTTGCCGATGCCGGGCTGGCTGCTCGATATCAGCCTTGCCCTTTCTTTTGCATTCTCGTTTCTCATCCTGATGACGGTCCTGTTCATCTCACGGCCGCTCGATTTCAGTTCCTTCCCTACCGTCCTTCTTATTGCGACGATGATGCGCCTCGCGCTCAATCTGGCCTCGACGCGCCTGATCCTCGCCGACGGCCATACCGGCCCGACTGCGGCTGGCCATGTCATTGCCGCCTTCGGCAACTTCGTCATGGGCGGCAACTTCGTCATCGGTCTGATCGTCTTTGCCATTCTGATCATCGTCAATTTCGTGGTAATCACGAAGGGTTCGGGGCGCATTGCCGAAGTCGCCGCCCGTTTCAGTCTCGATGCCATGCCGGGCAAGCAGATGGCGATCGACGCCGACCTTTCAGCCGGCCTGATCACCGAGGCCGACGCGAGGAAGCGCCGCAAGGATCTCGAGGACGAAAGCACCTTCTTCGGCTCGATGGACGGCGCGGCAAAATTCGTGCGCGGCGATGCGATCGCCGGCCTGCTCATCACCTTCATCAATATCGTCGGCGGCATCATCATCGGTGTCGCGCAGAAGGGCCTGAGCTTCTCACAGGCATCGCAGAATTACACTCTGCTCACGGTCGGCGACGGTCTGGTCAGCCAGATTCCAGCGCTGGTCGTCTCGACGGCTGCCGGCATGCTCGTTTCCAAGGCCGGGACCACCGGCTCCACCGACAAGGCGCTGTTCAAGCAGCTTGGCGGTTATCCGGCGGCGCTCGGCCTGTCGTCCTTCATCATGGCGGCGCTGGCCGTACTGCCGGGCATCCCGATGTTGCCTTTTCTAGGCCTCGCCGCCCTCTCGGGGTTTATCGCCTACGCTACGTCCCAGGCGAGCAACAGGCGCCAGGAGCTGGCGGTCGCACAGGAACAGGCGGAAGCCAGCGCCGTTCCGGTTCCCGAAGAACCGATCGCCACGGCGCTGCAGATCGATTACGTGCGGCTCGAGCTTGGCTATGGACTGCTGACCCTGATCAACAACGAGGGGGGAAAGCGCCTGACCGAGCAGATCAAGGCGCTGCGTCGCCAGCTTGCCGGGGAAATGGGGTTCGTCCTGCCTTCGGTGCGCATCCAGGACAACATGCAGCTTCCGGCCAACACTTACGTCCTCCGCGTCAAGGAGATCGAGGCGGGGCGCGGCGACATCAGACCTAACCTGCTGCTGGTCATGGATCCCAAAGGTGAAAAGATCGGGCTGCCCGGCGAAGAGACGGTGGAGCCTACCTTCGGCCTTCCCGCCATGTGGATAGAGGATGCCCTGCGCGACGAGGCGTCTTTCCGCGGCTACACGGTTGTCGACCCGGCTACGGTCATCACCACTCACCTGACCGAAGTCGTCAAGGACAACATGGCGGAGTTGCTCTCCTACGCCGAAACCAAGAAACTGCTCGACGAACTGGAAGCCGATCAGCAGAAACTCATCGCCGACATGGTTCCGGCCCAGATATCCGTGACCGGCATCCAGCGCGTACTTCAGAACCTTCTTGCCGAAGGCGTATCCATTCGCGATCTGCCGACGATCCTCGAAGGCATTTCGGAAGCCTGCAGCTTTACCCGCAACGTAAGCATCATCACGGAACACGTCCGTTCGCGCCTGTCCCGGCAGATCAGCAACGCGGCAACGGGCGGCGCGGGCTACATCCCGCTGATCGCCATGTCCCCGGAATGGGAGCAGACATTCATCGAATCCCTGGTCGGCGACGGCGACGACAGGCAACTGTCGCTCGCGCCCAGCAAGTTGCAGGAGTTCATCGGCCTCGTGCGCAAGGGTTTCGAACGCCAGGCCATGCTGGGCGAAAATCCCGCGCTTCTGACCAGCCCGCAAGTCCGTCCCTTCGTGCGTTCCATCATCGAGCGATTCCGGCCGATGACGATGGTCATCAGCCAGAACGAAGTGCATCCCAAGGCCAAGATCAAGACCCTGGGGCAGATCTGACACGAATTGAGGCGTCCTCACGATGCGACTCAAGACGTTTTCGGCACCGACGATGTCCCTCGCCATGGCGCGGGTGCGCGACTCCCTTGGCCAAGACGCGATCATCGTTTCGACCCGCAACGGCGGCGCTGACGGCGTCACGGTTGTCGCCGCAGCCGAACGCAAGGCGTTCGATTACGGGATCGACGGCATGATCAACGCCACGGGCGATGCCCTGGATACCATCGACAACATTCTTCACTTCCACCGAACGCCGCCGGAGGTCTCCGACCCCCTGTTGCGTGCTGCGACCGACCTGCGCGCCGGCAGCGATGCCGCCGAGGGGGCCGTCGCGCTGCTGGCGGGCGCTATCGACATGCGGTTTGCGTTCAAGAACATCGATCCGGCCACGCTTGACCACCCTGTCGTGGTCGTCGGCAGTCCAGGCGGCGGCAAGACCGTCGCCTGCGCGAAGCTCGCCGCGGCGGCCGCCATTTCGGGCCGCCCGGTTCGGCTCATTTCGACCGATGGCGAGCGCGCGGGTGCCGCCGCGCGGCTCATCGCCCTCGGCGAACGGATGGCAATCCCGGTCGAGGAAGCGGCGGATGCCGGCGCCCTGCGGCAGAAAATTCCGCAGGAGCAGTCCGAAGCCCTGATCGTCGATACGCCGGGAATCAATCCGCAGGACGAAGAAGAAATGGCATGGCTGCGCGCGCTCATCCGCGAGGTCCACGGGACGGTCCTCCTCGTCGTTCCAGCAGGCGTCGACGCCATCGACGCGGCGGAGCAGGCCCTGGCTTTCGCCGGGATCGGCGCCGAGGCGATCCTCGCCAGTCGCCTCGATACGGGCATCCGCTATGGTTCGCTTCTTGCCGCTGCCCAGGCCGGGAAGCTGCCTCTTGCCCTGGCCGGAATTCGGCCACAAATCGGCGAAGGCCTCGTTTCGCTCAATCCCGTCAGCCTGGCCCGTCTTTTTGCGGCGCGGTGCGACGGATCGCCTTCCCCATTCGCGGAAATCGGATTCGGATCATGACGCAGGGCTCGAACCAGTTGCAGATGCAGACCGGCACAGCAGCTGACTTCGCGGGGCATCGCCTGATCGCCATCGCCTCCGGCAAAGGCGGCGTCGGCAAGACCTGGCTTGCCATCACCCTCAGCCATGCGCTCGCAAAGCTCAACCGGCGGGTGTTGCTGTTTGACGGCGATCTCGGCCTCGCAAACGTCGATGTCCAATTGGCGCTTTCGCCGCGTCACGATCTGTCCGCCGTATTGACCGGCCGCAGTTCCCTCGACGGCGCGACGATGAGGTTCGAGACCGGCGGGTTCGATATCATTGCCGGGGCATCAGGCTCGGGCTCTCTTGCGCTTGTCTCACAGACCAGACTTGCCGATCTCAGAAGAGGGTTTCTGGATCGTTCCAGCCAATACGATCACTCAATCGTCGATATCGGTGCCGGCATCGGGCGGGAAGTGCAGCTCCTTGTCGGAGCTTGCACATCCGCCCTGATCGTGACGACCGACGAGCCGACCTCCCTGACCGACGCCTACGCCTTGATCAAGGTTCTATGCCGCGCCGGATGCCGGACCAGCCTTCAAATCGTCGTCAACCTTGCCGCCGATATTCGTCAGGGCGAACACACGTATCAAATCCTCCAGCGTGCCTGCGAGAACTTTCTCGGCATATCGCCACCGCTCGCCGGTATTGTGCGCCGCGATTCCCATGTCAGAGAAAGTATTCGTCACCAGCAGCCGCTTCTCGCCCGTCACCCGAATTGTGCAGTGGCCGACGACGTGATGAAGATAGCGGAAAGATTGGGGACAGCGCCTTGAGCGACATCCTGTCGACGCGCAAGGTCGGCGACGCCGCCGTTTCCCGACCGCAGGCGTCCGGCGCGACCACGGCCACCACCGGCACCGTCGCCAATCTCCCGGCGTCAATGAGCACCGCGTCCGTGGGCACTCTCATCACCGCGTTGGTCATGTCGCAGAATGCCCGGGGCGTAGCCACCCTGCAAACGGATAAGGGGGCCTTGCTGCTGCAGACGAATCTGCCGCTGAAGGCCGGCAGCGAGCTCGTGCTGCAACTTCAGACGACGGGAGCGCAAAATCGGTTCCTGATCCTGTCGGTCGATCACCAGCCCCTCGCCGGCGCGATCGCCGGCCAGGCGCGCACCGCCCCAGCGCCGCGTGAGCCTGGCGCCAGAATTCCCTTGCTGCAAGAGGGCGCCGACGGCGCCAACGCGGCGCGAATTTCCACGAAATCACTGCAGGCGGGAAACACCGGCCGACCGGCGGCTGCCGGACCTGCCGTGACCTCGCCGGGCAATCGGCTCGACGCGAGGACCGCCACCGCTCCCTCGGCACTGTCGGTCAGGGGACCGCTCACAGCCGGACTTCTTGTTCCCGCGCGGGTCCTGACGGAAACAGCGCAAACCGCGCCAGTCCCTGCTCCATCCGGCCAGGCCGCTTCCTCATTGGCTCGGCCATTCAACCCCGGAAATCAGCTGACGATCCGAATTCTCGCTCTGGCCGGTCCCGGCAACGAAATGCTTTCTCCGTCAGCACCCGCCGTACAGACGGGGTCCACGCCGGTTCAGGGGATCGTGCAGGCTCCGTCAGGCAGTCCCGGCCATCCGGCCCCGACGGAAATCGTCGTGCCGGCAGGAA
>CAXRES010000179.1:0-11298 GCA_964229575.1 Alphaproteobacteria bacterium | reverse complement strand
TCGTTCTTGAGTTCGACGGGAGGGCGCGGCCCGGCGGCTTTCGCCGGGCCGTTCGCGCGGTCAGGCAACGATATCGAGCAGGACGCCGTCGACGTCGGCGATGTGCCAGCTGCCGAGGCTGGTGGCCTGCAGCATTTCGAGGCGAGCCTTGCCTTCCGGCCCGGTGCTTACCGGCGCCGGCGCGATCAGCGGGTTGTTGTCGGCGATCTCCTGCACGTCCTTCTTGAACTTCTCCAGGTTTTCCACCTTGAAGCCGATGTAATCCATGCCCGGGCCGACGATCCCGGTATTGGCGTACTGCTTGATGCTCCAGGGGAGCAGGATGATCGACATGCGGCCGTCGGTCACGCCGTAGGCGCCGGGAATCGGCAGATTGGAAGGCTGCAGGCCGAACATGTCCATGTAGAACTCGGCGCAGGCCTCGGCATGCAGGGTGCGGATGCCAACGTGGCAGATGGTACGGTCCTGCTGCCAGTCGTTATGCGTGTAAACATCCTTCATGTTGCCGCCCCTGGCCTGGGTCAGGTCGAAGACGTTGCCGTCCGGATCGTGGGCGGAAATCGCCGCGAACGGGCGCGAAGCGGGCCGCTTGAGGTATTCGCAGTGCGGGTACTTCTCGCTCATCTTCGCGAGCGTCGCCTCGAGGTCGTCGACCTGGATGCCGAAGTGATCGAGACGCGCCGGGCGTCCGGCGCGGCGCGGGTTGATGTTCATGCCGACATAGCCGTCGCCGATGGACACGGCGCGCGACGGCCGCGCCTTGGGCGAGCCCCTCATGCCGAACATGGATTCGTAAAACTTCGATTCGAGGGCGTAGTTGCCGCTCATGATCGCTACGTGGTTGATCTTCGACGCCATGGTGTGGGGCTCCTTCCCTGGGATTATTTGCGGTCTTCCGCCGAAAAATGCCTGCCGGTGCCGAGGTCGTAGCGCTGCGGCGACACGTCGATTCGGCCCGAGGATTTCTGGGCGGCGGAGGAAAACGCGCCGACCTGCAGCAGTTCCAGGTCGCCGTCCCCGCAGTTCTCGAACCAGTAGCGGAAATAGCGCGGCGTAAAGATGCCTTCGTACGGGCCGAATTCGCCCAGCAGCCTGTCGCCTTCGCCGTAGAAGCGCACGCGCCCCTTCAGCACCATCCACATCGAATCGGCGTCCGTGTGGTAATGCAGGTTGTTCTCGCCGCCGTTCTTCTTGACGATCTGCACGACCCCGCGCACGGCACCGCCGCGGCCGAGGCGAACCATCGCCTTGGAATGGCCGACGTCGGCCTTCGGGTACTCATAGTGGAACTTGACGACTTCCTTTTCGGCGTCCGCGATCCGGTTCCGGATTTCCGGCGTCATTTCCTCGGTTACGAGCTTCGACATTTCGTTTCCTCCAAAGTCCGGGAGAGCAGCTATCTGCAACTCACCGATTCGGCGGTCGATTTGTTGCCGCCGTATTTCACCGTGCAGTCCATGCCCGCCTTGAGGTCGCCGCGCTTGCCTTCCTTGCCCCCGACGCTGATCGTGGTTCGACCGCCGGAAATGCCGACCTCGTGCGATTGCCCCTTGGCCTTGAACACGATCTTGCGCCCGCCGTCCTCGACCGCGTCGAGCTTCGCCCTGACCTCCTGCTCCTCGACCTTGCGGAACTGCACCTCCATGCGGTCCTTGCGCGAAATCGCATCGACCGTGGCGTTGACGATGTCGGCGGGCTTGTCCATCAGCCGGGTGATGAGCTGGGCGAGTTCGGCGCCCGAGATCGGCGATACGTCGAGCTTGCGCTTCTTGGCTTCGGCCAGGAATTCGGGGTCCTTCATCGTCTTGTCGAAGGCGGCGCGCAGAATCCGGAGCCGGTCGGCCGGCACCTGCGGCGGGGCCAGCAGAGGCCGCGCCATTTCGAGCGGCGCGAAGGCAAGCTCGAGGATGTCCTTTTCCCGCTGCGTCTTGGCCAGATCGCCGATCAGCGGCACCGAGGCGGGAATTTCCGGATCGCGGCTGAGACCCGAGATGCCGAGAAAATTGATCTTCTTCTCGGTGATCCAGGCGGGCTGCGTCGCTTCGATCGACGACCATGACCAGCCACAACGGCCCTGCACCTCGCCGCGCTCCATCGCCAGCGTGATCGCCGTGCCCTGGTTGTAGCCGGTGATCAGCTTGAACCTGGTGCCGAACAGGTTGTTGAAGATGTTGGGATAGACGTCGGTGTCGCCGCCCGGCCCCAGGCCGCCGACGATCAGCTCCTTGCTGAACAGGTCGTCGAAGGTCTTGACCGGGGAGGTGTGATAGGAAACGCACAGGCTCGTTTCCTTGGTGATCGAGCCGATCCAGCTGAAGTTGCGCGGGTCGTACTTGACGCCCTTTTCCCGGAAGACGGCGCTGGTCGAGACCGCGCCCCGGTGGATGATGGCCATCACCGTGCCGTCGCGCTTGGCCGCATTGTAGAGGTAGTTGGCCGCCACCACGCCGCCCGCCCCCTGGCGGTGCTGGCGCACGAACTCGGGATTGCCGGGGATATGCTTCTTCATGTGCGCCGTGGTGGTCAGCACGTAGGACGCATAACCGCCGCCCGGGCCGGCGCTGATCACCAGAGTGATCGTTTTGCCCTTGTAGAAGTCCTCGGCCTGGGCGGGCGCGAAAGCGGCGACGCCGGCGAACAGGCCGGCGGCAACGGCCCCGATGCCGCCCCGAAGAATGGAGAAGCGCATGGTCCCTCCCTGAGTTCGGTTGTTTTTCCTTTGTTTCACAGAAGATTACACCCCCCATTTCCGAGCGGCAACGCCGCTTCGCCCGGCGCGGCCGGCTTCGCCGGCGGGTTTCACGCCGGTTGCAAGGGGGCCCGAAAAGACTATTCTCCGCAGACACTCTTCGCGCGGCCCTTCCGGCCGGCCCCGGTACTGGGACTCAAGGCCTTGTCAGTAAAGCGATTTTCCGAAAGCCGCCTGGTCGGCTACATCCGCTCAAATCCGCAAGGCTGGCTGGTCGTCCTCGTCATGTTTTTCGCCCTCAGCATGGTTTCGACGACCCGGGCGTCGATCGGGCTCGCCATGCCGTCGCTCGAACGTGACCTCGGCTGGTCGAAGAGCTTCATTTCCGTCGTCGTGGCCTGGGCCCTGATCTGCATGGCGATCATGAGCCCCTTGATCGGCAACCTGCTCGACAAGTTCGGGCCGCGGCGCATCCTGCTCGTCGGCCTCCTGGTGACCGCGGGCGCGCTCGGCCTGTCGTCCCAGGTGTCGAGTTCCTGGCAGATCCTGATCGCCTATTCGGTGTTCGGCGGCATCGGCTTCGGCATCGTGTCGAAGAACGTCGCTTCGGCCACCATCGCACGCCACTTCACCCATGACCGCGGCTTTGCCGTGGGCGTCGCCAACGCCGGGTCGACGGCGGGCCACATCGCGCTCCTGCCGGTGATGGCGATGATCCTCGCGACTTTCGGCTGGCGCTGGGGATACGTGTTCCTCGCCGTCGTGTGCATCGCGCTCATTCCCCTCGTCCTCGCCCTCATCCCGCGCGAAGAACCAGGCGCCCAGCACGCCAAGGGCAGGCCGGGCTCGGACGAAGTGGTGCCCGAAGCGCTCGGCGGGCGCCTCAAGCTCCTGTTCAGCAACCGCACGTTCCTTGCCCTGCTCGCCTCCTATACGATCTGCGGCTTCACCGCGACGGGCATGATCGACACCCATTTCCTGCCCTATGCCATTTCCTGCGGCATCCCCATCGTCGTCAGCGCCACCGCATACGGCGTGCTGGCCGCCTTCAACATGGTCGGCATGGCGCTGTCGGGCTGGCTGTCGGATCGCATCAACCGGCCGATCCTGCTTGCCGTCATCTACGTCATGCGGGGCCTGAGCTACATCATCCTGCTGATGGTGCCGGTCTATGACGTCAACCTGATCTGGGTCTTCGCCGTGGTCTTCGGCATCTTCGACTATTCCACAATCCCGGTGACGACGTCGCTGGTCGCCACCCACGTGGGCCTGCGCATGATCGGCCTTTCGCTCGGCATCCTGGCGATGTTCCACGCCGCGGGCGGCGCGCTCGGCGCTTTCCTCGGCGGCGTGCTTTACGATACCTTCAACAAGTACGACAGCGTATGGATCGCCGCCGTGGCCGTCGCCATGATCGCCGGCGTCCTGTCGCTGACGATCAGGGAGAACCGCCCGTCGCGCGGCCTGCGTCGCCCCGCGACGGAGGCCGGCGAGGGCAAGACCGTCGCCGCCAAGGCCTGAGCAGCGGCCGCGCAACCGCAGGGACATCTGGAGGCGTAATGGCCCGCACCTTTCTCGTTTCCGTCAACTGCGACGACCGTACCGGCCTGATCGCCGGAATCACGGGTCGGCTATTCGACATGGGCGGCAACCTGGGCGACACCAGCTTCGCGGTGCTGGGCGCGGCGGCGGAGTTCACCTCGCTGGTCGACCTGCCCGATCACCTGACCGCGGCCGCGGTGCGCCGCGAGCTTGCCGCCCTGCCGGAAACCGCCGGCGGTACCATCGAAGTCACCCCTTATGACGGCCCGACGCAGCACGGCCCCCTCGGCGACGTCACCCATGTCGTCACCGTATCGGGCGGCGACCAGCCGGGCCTGATCGCGCGCATCGCCGAAGTCTTCGGCGAATTCGGCGCCAACATCCTCAACATGGATGCCGGCCTCGAAGCGGGTTCCTACATGATGCGCTTTTCCGTCGCCATTCCGCCGGCCGCCTCCGACAAGTGTCTCGCCACCGTCGCCAACACGGCAGGAGGCATGAACCTCGTCTGCCGCTGGCGGGGCGCCGACGACACGGCCTGATCCGCGACATGAACGCCATCTTCTTCTGGATCGTCGTGATTTCCTTCGCGGTCACGGGCGTGCGCGAAATCACATGGACCGCCCCCGCCGCGGTCGCGGGCCGGCCGGAAGTTCTGTCCCCGATGGCGGAACTGGCCAAGGGCATGGTGGACCAGGCGGGCGCCTCGGTGACGCTCGCCATCGGCCTGATCGGCGTGATGACGCTGTTTCTCGGCCTGATGAAGGTGGCGGAGGCCGGCGGCCTGCTGGTCATCATCGCGCGCACCATCCGCCCGCTGATGACCCGGCTTTTTCCCGACGTGCCCGCCCATCATCCGGCGATGGGCGCGATGATCCTCAATTTCTCGGCCAATGTTCTCGGGCTCGGCAATGCGGCCACGCCCTTCGGCATCCGCGCCATGCAGGAGCTGGAGAAGATCAACCCGCATCCGGGCACGGCATCGAACGCCATGGTCCTGTTCCTCGCCATCAACACGTCCTCGATCACGCTGCTGCCGACCGGCGTCATCGCGCTGCGCGCCGCCGCTGGCTCGGCCGATCCCGCGGCCATCGTGCCGACGACTTTGTTCGCCACCATCTGTTCCACCGCCGTCGCCATCATCGCGGCCAAGCTCTACCAGCGCTGGTCCGCCCTGCCCGCCGCCGCCGGGGCCCCCGCCCGCCTCCCGATCACCCGCGAGGACCCGGCCTTCGCCGACGCCGATCCGGCCCAGGACAAGGCCGAGCTGCCGCCGATCAGCGCCGCCGACGCCGACGCCGCCTATCCCGCCTGGGTGTCGGTCGCGGCCCTCGGCACTATCGTGGCGCTCATCCCCATCACTATCCTGTGGGGACGCACGGTCAGTCCGTGGATCATCCCCGGCCTGATGGTGGCGCTGCTCGCCTTCGGCTGGGCGCGCAAGGTTCCCGTATACGAGGTCTTCGTCGAAGGCGCCAAGGAAGGCTTCAACGTCGCCGTGCGCATCATTCCCTACCTGGTCGCCATTCTCGTGGCGATCGCCATGCTGCGCGCCTCGGGCACGCTCGATGCCTTCGTGGGCCTGATCGGCCCCTATAGCGCGCTGATCGGCCTGCCGCCCGAGGCGTTGCCGATGGCGCTCCTGCGAAACCTGTCGGGCTCGGGTGCCTACGGGTTGATGGCCTCGATCATCCAGGATCCGAAGATCGGCCCCGATTCCTACGTCGGCATGCTGGTCTCGACCATCCAGGGATCGACGGAGACGACCTTCTATGTGCTCGCGGTCTATTTCGGCGCCGTGCAGATCAAGCGCATGCGCCACGCGCTGGCCGCCGGGCTCACCGCCGATGTGGCGGGCATCGCCGGCTCCGTGGTCATCTGCCTGTTGCTGTTCGGGCGCTAGGCGCTAAAGTCACACAGAGCGAACTGCAACAATCCCGAGGGAGGACACCATGGCATTTTCCAGCTGGCGCGGCACCGTCGGCCTGATCAACCCGACCCTGCGACCCGGCATGACGGAAGAAGTCATCCGACTCCTGCCCGAAGGCATCGGCGTCATTCCCCTGTTCCTCAACATCACGCGCGGCACGCGCGACGAATTCCTGCCGCTGATGAAGGCCTACGAAGCCGAGATCCAGCGCCTGGTGCCGCAGGACGTGGCACTGATCCACCCCAACGGCGCCCCGCCCTTCATGGTGCATGGCTACCGGAAGGAAGCGGAAATCGTCCGCGCCTGGGAAAAGAAGTACAAGACGCCGATCTTCACCGCCGGGCAGAACCACATCGCCGCGATGAAGGCGCTCAAGGTCAAGAACTTCGTCGGCGCGACGTATTTCTCGGGCGCAATCAACAAGACCTTCGCCGACTACTTCACCGATGCAGGTTTCAAGGTCAAGGCGATGGCCGGCATCGACGTTCCGTTCGAAAAGGTGCAGGAACTCCCGGCCGAGATGATCTACGCGCACATCAAGCACGAATTCCTCAAGGCCAAGGGCGGCGACGCCATCTACATGCTGGGCTCGGGCTGGCGGACGCTCAACATCATCGACACGCTGGAACAGGACCTCGGCGTGCCGGTCATTCACCCGGTGACGGCGCGCGTCTGGGAAATCCAGAAGCGCCTGCATGTGCACGAGCCGCGCGAAGGCTACGGCTTCATGCTCGCGGAGCTGCCGTAGGTTTTTCCGCTCAGTTCGTGGCGCGGATCGGATTGCGCAGCACGCCGATGCCCTTGACCTCGACCTCGACCACGTCGCCCGCGCGCATGTAGACAGGCGGCTTGCGGCCATGCCCGGCGCCAGACGGCGTTCCGGTGGTGACGACGTCGCCCGGCATCAGCCGGTAGAAGCGCGCGTAATGGGCGACGATGGCGCCCATCGGAAAGATCAGGTCGTCCATGCCCGAGGACTGCATCAGTTCGCCGTTGAGCCGCGTTTCGATCTTCATCGTCCGGTCAGGATCGGGAAACTCGTCCGCGGTGACGAAGGCTGGCCCGATGGGGCAGAAGGTCGGGAACTGCTTGCCGAGCAGGTTCTGATCGCGCGTCCCCTTGCCGCCCGCCCAGTCGCGGGCCGAAACGTCGTTGAGGATCGTATAGCCTGCGACGTAGTTCATGGCCTCGTCCGCGCTCACCCGATGACAGGGCCTGCCGATGACGATCGCCAGTTCGCCCTCGAAATCGACCTTGTCGGGAAATTCGGGCGGCAGGACGATGGCTTCGTCGGTGCCGACGATGGCGTTGATATTCTTCAGAAAGCCGCGCGGCTCGCTCGGCATCTCGGGGTTTTCGATGCCGCGGCGGCGCGCCATTTCACGATGATGTTCCGCAAACGTTTGCCCGGCGCAGATGACGATGGACGGGCGCATCAGCGGCGAAGCCAGTACCACCTGCTCGCGCGCCAGCAGGGCGCGGGCTTCGCGCAGGCGCCCGCGCAGGCCTGCGTCCGAGGCCACGGCATCGACCACGCGCCGGGCAAGGCCAAGACCGTCATCGCCGCCGGCGATGATCGCCACGACGTCGCCGGGCAGCCAGCCGGCGATGGGCAGGATGGACGAGGCGGCGGCGAAATCGAGCACTTCGCCCTCGCCGATCAGGGCGCCGGCGCGCACGCCCTCGGCGCTTCGCAGCATGACCAGTTTCATGGTTGCGGGTTTTCCTCGCGCAGCGGTGCGCCGTCATCGGTGAAGGCGTCGCCTTCGCCGAACAGGCGATCGTAGCGGTTCTCGTCGACGTACTGGAATTCCCACCAGTTGCCGTCGCGGTCGCGGAAATGGAACTGGTAGGTGCCGTGACGCATGCCGACGCGGGTGATCTTGTCGATCTCGTAGACGTCCTTGAAGGCTTGCGCCTTCTCATGCGCTTCCATCACCGCTTCCGGCGTCGGCAGATCTATGCCCCAGTGATTCCACAGGCCCATGGGGTGAACCTTGCCCTCGCCCACCTCGACGCAGACGATGCTCCAGTAACCGCCCGAGCGAATCAGCATGGTGCGCGGCCCGTGGCGCACGCAATCGAGGCCGAGAAATTCCTCGTAGAACCTGCGCGACCTGGCGAGGCTGCGCACCTCGAGCGTGCCGTGCGACAGCCGGAGCGGCCGGTTAAGGACCGTGGCGGGCCTGGCGTCCGGCATCGTCAGTCTCCTTCCGCCTTTTTCTTCTTCTTTTGCTTCGCGCCGTCGTCGCCGCCGAGGAACTGGGCGGCGCGCTTCAGGATCACCTCCGGCGTCGCGTAGAACCCCGCGACCAGCGACTCGACCTCGGCCCCGGCCAGGGGGTCCAGTTCGAGATTTTGCTTCGCCGCCTCCGCCTTCAATTGCGGATCATCGAGCGCCGCCGTAAAGGCCGTGCGCAACGCGGCGGTCCGGTCGGCCGGAAGGCCCGGCGGCCCGGCATAGGGCCGGCCCATTTCCGTCGTGCCGAACACCGTCTGCAGGACCTTGCGGTCGTCGTCGTTGGCGGCGAAATCGGCCATCAGCGGCACGTCGGGCAGGTCGGGATGGCGCTTCAGGGCGAACTGCACGATGACGTTGACCTTCCTGTCGCCGATCCAGTCGGGCCGCGTCGTCTTGAGGCTGACCCAGCCGAAGCCGCAGCGCCCTTCCACCTCGCCGCGCTCGACCGCCAGCAGGATGTCGGCGCCGCTGTAGCCGCCGATCGCCTTGAAGCGCGTACCCAGCATCGCGTTCATCATGCGCGGCATGACCGCGTCGGCCGACGATGCCCCGCTATAGCCCACGGTGGTCTCCCGCGCCTTCGCGTCGGCAACGGTCCTTGTCGCCGAAGTGTGCCAGGTGAAGCACACGCCCGACTGCTTGGCCATGCTGCCGATCCAGGTGTAACCCTTGCCCGTGAACTTGATGTTGGGGCTCGGCGCGATCAGGGGCTCCAGCCCCATGCGCTGGTGGAAGGTGCCGAAGGCGGTGCCGTCCCTGGGCGCAACGTTGTAAAGCCAGTTCGCGAAGGTGATGCCGCCCGCGCCCGGCATGAACTTGACCACCGTCGAAGGTTTGCCCGGAATATGGCGGCCGATGTGGCGTTCAAGAACGCGCGCGTAGGTGCTGTAGGCGCCCGACGCGCTGTTTCCGCTCAGCACCGTCACCGTCCTGGAGCGATAGAAATCCGCGACCGAATCGGCCCGCGCAGATGAAACGAAGGAAGCCGCGGCCAAGGCGGCGAATACACCGATCAGGGTACGCAAGATGGTTTCTCCCCGGGAATTGGGACAGCCTGTGCCGTTTCTTGCCGGGCACTATATCGCAGGCCCCGCGGCCTGCGAAGGACAGCTTAGTCCCGGCCCAGCCGCGCCTCGGCCCGGCCGATGAGCGCGGCGAAGCCGGTCACGCCGATCCCGCAGGCGAGGAATATCCACGCCCCGGCCTGCCAGCCGCCGAAAAGAGCCACGGCGGCGGCCACCAGCGGCGGGCCGGCAAACTGCCCCAGGTGCGAGCCCTGCACCAACAGGCCGTTGGTCGCGCCGATCTGGGCCGGGGTGGGCGAAAAGACCGGCGCGGCGCCGAGGATGCTCGACGGAAGGAAGCCGCCGAAGAAGGAGAAACAGAGAGCCAGCGCGAAGCGCGCCGCGTCGGGCAACAGGTCGAGGAAGATGAGCGGACCGCTGACGCTGAACAGGGCGCCGACGAAGGCGATAAGCCGCCAACGGGGAATCCCCCGCTGGTTGAGCCAGCCGCCGATCACATTGCCCGGCAGATTGACCAGCACGACGACGACCGTGAGAAGCGCCGCTGCGCCGAGCGTCGCCTGGCGCTGCTCCACCAGAAAGGTCGGCAGCCATACCATCAGCGCCGTCCACAACAACGTGTAACAGCCGAAACATATGGCGAGCAACCACGGCCCGGGGGCGCCGGCGGTCAGCGCCATGTCATGCCAGGCTTTGGCGCCGCGGCCCGGTCCCGCCCCGTCAGCCCCTTCGGCGCGCAGCGCCAGTGCCATGTGCGCCGCCCACAGGAACGAGGCCGCCGCCAGGGCCAGCCACGACCCGCGCCAGCCCCAGTTGGCCAATAACCAGGGCGACAGCAGCAGCATGGCACCCATGCCCGAGGACATGAAGGAGCCCCACAGGCCGAAGGCGAAGCGCTTGTGTGCGGGCCCCACGGCACGGGCGATCAGCGACGGCGCCGTCACCGCGGCGGTGACGAAACCGAGGCCTTCGAGAAACCGCGAGGCGAGCAGCAACACCGCGCCACCCGACAGCGCGCCGAGAAGGGAGCCCGCCCCCATGAGGGCGACGCCACCGATGGCGAGGGCGCGATGGCCGATGCGGTCGGCGAACACGCCGATCAGCATGCCGATCGTCATGCCCGTCGCCGAATAGATCGAAACCACCCAGCCCGCCGCGATGAGGTCGAGGCCGAGGTCCGCGCGCATCAGCGGCAACGCCGCCGCGACCTTGCCGATATGCGCGGCGCCGATGATGCCGGCGCCGACAGCGGCGACGATCACGCCCCAGCGTGTGCGCGGGACGGGCGAAGCAGGTGCGCTCATCTCATCTGGCTCCACTCAGGCGCATGATCAGGCTCCCCGCGCGCGCAGGCGCATGATCAGGCTCCCCGCGCGCGCAGGCGCGCGATCAGACTGGAGGTATCCCAGCGCCCGCCGCCCATCTTCTGCACTTCGGCGTAGAACCCGTCGACCAGTTTCGCCACCTCGATCGCGGCGCCATTGCGCGCGGCTTCTTCCTTGCAGATGGCCAGGTCCTTGCGCATCCAGTCGACGGCAAAGCCGAAGTCGAACTTGCCGCGGATCATGGTCCGGGCGCGGTTGTCCATCTGCCATGACTGCGCCGCACCCCTGGAAATCACTTCGATCACCCGCTCGACGTCGAGCCCGGCGCGCAGGCCGAAATCGAGCCCTTCGGCCAGCCCCTGCACCAGCCCCGCGATGCAGATCTGGTTGACCATCTTGGCCAGCTGGCCGGAGCCGGAGCCACCCAGACGCACACACGAGCGCGAGTAGGCCGCGATCACGACTGCCGCGTCGGCATACGCGGCCTCGTCGTCCGCGCCGCACATCACGGTGAGCACGCCGTTCTCCGCGCCCGACTGGCCGCC
>CAXRES010000178.1:0-9965 GCA_964229575.1 Alphaproteobacteria bacterium | reverse complement strand
CCGGTGCCGCCGAAACGCCTGCTGATCGAAGAATCGGCCTGGCTGAAACGGGTGAACAGGCGCCCCTGCGCTTCTTCGGGAATGCCGATGCCGGTATCGCGGATGTCGAAATGCAGGCGCAGTGCGGAATCATTCTGCGTAACCAGAGATACTTCGGCGGTCACCGAACCTTTGTCGGTGAACTTCACGGCGTTGGCGACGAGATTGAGCAGAATCTGGCGCAGGCGGCCCGGATCGCCGATCACTTTGCGCGGAACGTCCGGCGCGACATGGCTGGCCAGCGCGAGAGCCTTGTCCTGCGCCTTGGGCGAAAGCAGTTCCATCGTGCTTTCGACGACGCTGACAGGATCGAATTCAACATCTTCCAGTTCCATGCGTCCCGCCTCGAATTTGGAAAAATCCAGGATATCGTTGATGATCGTCAGCAGCGCGTCGGCCGATTCCCGAATCGAGGCGGCATAGACTCTTTGATTCGCGTCGAGCCGGGTTTCGAGCAGCATTCCCGTCATGCCGATGATCCCGTTCATCGGAGTGCGGATTTCATGGCTCATCGTGGCGAGAAATTCGGATTTCGCCCGATTGGCCTGTTCGGAATCGTCGCGCGCTTCGGCCAGTTCCCGCGCGAGCGCGGCGAGATGCCGGCCCTGCTGTTCGAGGCGGGTCTGGGTATCGCCCATTTCCGCAACGCGGCGCTGCAATTCCTCCTCGACCTGCTTGAGCCGGGTGATGTCGGTGCGGATGCCGACGCAACCGCCTTCGCTGGTGCGTCTTTCCGATATCTGGACCCAGCGGCCGTCGCCCAACTGGACAACCCGGGGCCCGGATGGATTGCGGTGAAATTGCATCCTCGCGGCGATCCATTCCTCTTCCCGGCCGGCGGCCTCCGGGGGCGGCAGGGATCGGAAGCCCGCGCGCAGGATTTCCTCGAAAGTAATGCCCGGCACTATGAGATGACGCGTGTTGGGATGCATGTTGCGATAGCGGCGGTTGCACAGCACAAGGCGGTCGTCGGCGTCGAACAGGACGAAGCCTTCGGATATCGTTTCTATGGCCTGATAGAGCCGGTTGCGGGCATCGGCCAGTTGCTCGTTCGCCAGTCGCTGTTCTTCGGCAAAGCGGGATTGCTCGTTATGGGCATTGGCGAGGCGCATGGCCTGCCATGCGGCGGCGCGCAGGATGCGCCGTTCGCGCAGAATCTGCGCTGTCTGCTGCACGGCGTACAGACACGTCAGGATCAGGCCGGTGAGCAGCACCACGACCGTTTCCTCGCCCATGCCGCGGAGATGCAGGGCATCGCTGATGGCGTGGAACATGTGGTGGATGCGGTCGCCGTCCAGGTTTTGCGCCAAGGTGGCTGCGATGATCGTCAGCGAAAGACTGACCGCGATCCCCGTGATGGCCGATGCCGGCTTGCGGGCGAGCGCGAACAACTGATGCGCGGTGAGCCTGCGGGCCCGTCGTCTTTCGCTGGATTTCCTCGGTTGGAGGACGTTATTGGCTTGCGGCACTGCTTCGGACATGGGATTGCGTTCAGAGTTGGTTGGAGCAAATAGGTTAAATAACATAGTAGTAAACACATAGTTATCACTCGGTTAATGGTTTTCCCGCCGCCTTGGCATCCGGGGTTTTTATGAAATATATTTTCAAATCAGTTAGTTGAATGACTCTTGGCGGCGGGAGATTGCCCCACATGGCAAACAACAGGACGGCGGGGACGGGTGCCGGCGATGATGGCGTCATCATCGAATTCCACCGCGTCGGCAACGCTGTGAAGGTGTCGGCCGTCGATCCGCAAACCTTTCTCGAAGTCTCCATCATCGCGCCGCTGAACGCGAGCGAGCGGGAAATGACGCAGACCGTGCTGCGCAAGCTCGCCTGGGTGAAGAGCAAGGACGCCGCCCTTCCCAAGGGCAAGGGGCGCTGATGACGATACCCGACCGCCACACCCCCCGCGGGAGCTGACTAGGTTTTGGCCTACTTTCTCCAGCAACTGATCAACGGGCTGACGCTCGGCTCCGTCTACGGCCTGATCGCCATCGGCTACACGATGGTCTATGGCATCATCGGCATGATCAATTTCGCCCACGGCGAGCTTTACATGATCGGCGCCTTCATCGGCATGATCGTGTTCGCCGTGCTGGGCTTCGCCGGCGTCGCCTCGGTGCCGATGGCGCTTCTCGTCGTATTGCTGCTGGCCATCGTTCTGACGGCCGCCTATGGCTGGACGGTCGAGCGCATCGCCTATCGTCCGCTGCGCGGTTCCTTCCGGCTCGCGCCGCTCATTTCGGCGATCGGCATGTCGATCTTCCTGCAGAACTACGTGCAGCTGTTGCAGGGCGCGCGGGTCAAGGCGATGAAGCCGCTGATCAGCGGCGGCTTCGTGCTGATGGAGGACGCGGGCTTCAAGGTGACGCTGTCCTATCTTCAGCTCTTCATCATGGTTCTGACGCTCGTCCTGATGGCGGGCTTTACGGCTCTGATCCAGCGCACCGCTCTGGGGCGCGCGCAGCGGGCCTGCGCGCAGGACCAGAAGATGGCGTCGCTGTCGGGCATAGACGTCGACCGCACCATTTCCCTGACCTTCGTGCTGGGCGCAGGGCTCGCCGCCGTCGCCGGCGTGATGAACACGCGTTAGTACGGCGTCATCGATTTCTTCATCGGCTTTCTGGTCGGCCTGAAGGCCTTCACGGCGGCGGTGCTGGGCGGCATCGGTTCGCTGCCGGGCGCCATGCTGGGTGGCGTGCTGATCGGCCTGATCGAAGCCTTCTGGGCCGCCTATTTCGACGCCGCTTACAAGGACGTCGCTGCGTTTTCCGTGCTCGTCCTCGTGCTCGTGTTCCGTCCGAGCGGCCTTCTCGGACGTCCCGAAGTGGAAAAGGTGTGATGGCCGAGGGCAGGAGCGCACGCGCCAACCGCTGGGCGCAGGCGGCGGGCGAAGCGGCGATGGCCGCCGCCGTCGCGCTGGTGCTGGCGCTGCCGCTTGCGGGCATCCGTCTGCCGTCCGGCACGATCGAGCAGCTCGCCTTCCGGCCGTGGCTGGTCGTCGTTGCCGTTGCCGCCGTTTTCATGGGCCGTTTCGCCATCGCGCTGTGGCGCCTCGGGCGTCGGCCGTCGAGTTTCGCCGGACCACCGCTGTTCGATCGGATGCTGGTCGCGCTGGCGCCCAAGCGGCGCTGGATCTTCGCCGGAATCGTGCTGGCCGTTGCGGCATTGCCGCTGATGCCCTTCGCCGACCGGCGCATGATCGACCTCGGCGCCGTGGTGCTGATCTATGTGATGCTCGGCTGGGGGCTCAACATCGTCGTCGGGCTGGCGGGGCTGCTCGACCTCGGTTACGTCGCGTTCTATGCCGTGGGGGCCTATTCCTATACGCTGCTCGCCATCCATTTCGATCTGAATTTCTGGCAGGCGCTGCCGCTGGCCGGCGCCTTCGCCGCCCTGTTCGGCGTGCTTCTGGGCTTTCCCGTGCTGCGCCTGCGCGGGGACTATCTCGCCATCGTGACGCTCGGTTTCGGCGAGATGATCCGCATCGTGCTGATCAACTGGTCGCGCTTCACCGGCGGTTCCGAAGGCATCACCTCGATCCCGGCGCCGACGCTGTTCGGCCTGGTCTTCACCAACAATCCGGCGCCCGGCGAGACGGCCTTTCACCAGTTCTTCGCCATTCCTTTCGCCGGCGTGCACAAGCTGGTCTTCCTCTATTACCTGATTCTCGCGCTGGCGCTGCTTACCCACGTCTTTTCCATGCGTATCCGGCGCCTGCCGGTCGGCCGCGCCTGGGAAGCGCTGCGCGAGGACGAAATCGCCGCTCGCGCGCTCGGCCTCAATCCCGTCATGGTCAAGCTCTCGGCCTTCGGTCTCGGCGCCATGTTCGCAGGCGTCGCCGGCGCTTTCTTCGCCACGCGCCAGGGCTTCATCAATCCGTCCTCCTTCACCTTCATGGAATCGGCGACCATCCTCGCCATCGTCGTTCTGGGCGGAATGGGCAACCAGATGGGCGTCGTGTGCGCGGCCCTGGTGCTCGTCCTGCTGCCTGAAGTGGCGCGCGATCTTGCCGGTTTCCGGATGCTGCTGTTCGGGGCGGCGATGGTCGCCATCATGGTGTGGCGCCCGCGCGGGCTGCTCGCCCACCGCGAGCCTTCGCTGACGCTCAACGCGGGGAAGGGCGGGCCGTGAGCGCGGAGGTAATGTCTCGTCCCGCGCCGGACCCGCTTCTCGACGTGCGGGGGCTCACCATGCGCTTCGGCGGGTTGACGGCCGTCGACAGGCTGTCCTTTGCTGCGCGCGCGGGGGCGATCACCGCATTGATCGGCCCCAACGGCGCGGGCAAGACCACCGTGTTCAACTGCATCACCGGCTTTTACCGGCCGACGGCGGGCGAAATAGCGGTCAATCGCGGAGCGGATCGTTTTCGCCTCGACCGGCTGGCCGGGCACCGGATCGCGCGCGAGGCCGGCGTGGCGCGCACCTTCCAGAATATCCGCCTGTTTCCGCGCATGACCGTGCTGGAGAACCTGCTGGTCGCCCAGCACGCCCGCCTGATGCGCGCTTCTGCGTTCTCTATTGCCGGTCTGCTCGGCCTGCCGCGCTACCGCAGGGCCGAGGCCGAGGCTGTCGGGCTTGCGCGGCGCTGGCTCGAACGTCTCGATCTCGTCCCTTTCGCCGACCGCGAGTGCGGCACGCTCGCCTACGGCGTTCAGCGCAAGATCGAGATCGCGCGCGCGATGTGCACGGAACCGGCGCTGCTTTGCCTCGACGAGCCGGCCGCCGGTCTCAATCCTCGCGAAACGACGGAATTGAGCCGCCTGGTCACTTCCATTCGCGACGAATTCGGCATCGGCGTGCTGCTCATCGAGCACGACATGTCGCTGGTCATGGGCGTTTCCGACCGCATCGTCGTGCTCGATCACGGCGCCCGTATTGCGGAAGGTACGCCCGCGGAAGTCCGCGCCGATGCGGCCGTGATCGCCGCCTATCTCGGCGAGGAAGATGGCGGGGGGCCCGGATGAACGGCGGCAGTCCGCTTCTCGTCGTCGAGCGGGTCGAGACCTTTTACGGCCCCGTGCGCGCGCTTTCCGGGGTCAGTCTCGAAGTGCATGAGGGCGAGATCGTAACGCTGATCGGCGCCAACGGCGCGGGCAAGTCGACGCTCCTGATGACGATCTGCGGCAATCCCCATGCCGCTTCGGGACGCATCCTGTTCGACGGGGAAGATATCACGCGCAGGGCCACCCACGCGATCGTGCGCGCCGGCATCGCGCAGTCGCCGGAAGGCCGGCGCATCTTTCCGCGCATGACCGTGATGGAAAATCTTCTGATCGGCGCCATACCGGCGGGCGAGGATCATGTCGAGGAAGACCTGGCGCGCGTCTTCGCGCTGTTTCCGGTCCTTCGCGAACGCGAACGCCAGCGCGGCGGCACGTTGTCGGGAGGCGAACAGCAGATGCTGGCCATCGCGCGAGCGCTGATGAGCCGGCCGCGGCTGTTGCTGCTCGACGAGCCTGCGCTCGGCCTCGCGCCGCTGGTGGTGAGGCGCATCTTCGAGGTGATCGGCGAACTCAACCGCGACTTCGGAATGACCATCTTCCTGGTCGAGCAGAACGCTCACCACGCGCTGGCGCTGGCGCACCGCGCCTACGTTCTGGCCAACGGCGAAGTGGTCATGCAGGGGGCGGGCAGGGAACTTCTTGCCGACGAGCGCGTACGCAACGCCTACCTCGCAGGCGGCTAGGCAGCCGCCTGCCGCTTCTCCTCTCCGGCGCGCGGTGATAGTCTTGCGGGGAATTCACCTGCCGGAGAGCGCCCCATGAAACTTTCCCGCCTCGCCTTTGCTTCGTTTGCCGCCGCTCTTGTCGCGCTTGCCGCTTGCGGCAAGGACGACGGCGATGCCATCGTCATCGCCACCGGCGCGCCGATCACCGGCGAATACGCGGCCTTCGGCGAACAGATGAAGGCGGGCGCCGAACAGGCGGTCAAGGACATCAACGATGCGGGCGGTGTTCTCGGCAAGAAGCTGAAGCTCGAAATCGGCGACGACCAGTGCGATCCCAAGCAGGCGGTGGCCGTCGCCAACCAGTTCGTCAACAAGAAGGTCAAATTCGTCGCGGGCCATTTCTGCTCCGGCTCCTCGATCCCGGCGTCGGAGGTCTACAGCGCGGAAAACGTGCTGCAGATTTCGCCCGCCAGCACGAACCCGAAGTTTACCGAGCGCGGGCTGCCGGGCGTCTTCCGCGTCTGCGGTCGCGACGACCAGCAGGGCGAAGTGGCGGGCAACTTCATCGCCGACAAGTTCAAGGGCGCGCGCGTCGCCGTGGTGCACGACAAGCAGGCCTATTCCAAGGGGCTGGCCGACGAAACCATGAAGCAGCTCGCCAAGCGCGGTGTCGCGGTGGCGCTGAGCGATACGGTGACGCCGAAGGAAAAGGACTATTCGGCGCTGGTGACCAAGCTCAAGGCGGCCAATATCGATATCCTGTTCTACGGCGGCTACCATTCCGAGGCCGGGCTGATCGTGCGCCAGATGCGCGAGCAGGGCCTCAAGACCCGGCTGATCGGCGGCGATGCGCTGGTGACGCAGGAGTTCTGGACGATCACCGGGCCTCTCGGCGAAGGCACGCTGATGACCTTCAGTCCCGATCCGCGCAGAAACCCGAAGGCGGCCCCCGTCGTCGCCAGGCTGCAGGCCGCGGGAAAGTCGGCCGAGGGCTACACGCTCTATACCTATGGCGCGATCCAGGTATTCGTCGAGGCGGTCAAGCGCACGGGCGGCGTCGATATCGCGAGGATTCGCGATCTGTTGAAGAAGGAAAAGTTCGACAGCGTGCTGGGCGAGGTGGCCTTCGACGCCAAGGGCGACGTCAAGGCGCCGGGCTATGTCTTCTACGAGTGGAAGAACGGCAAGTACGACTACACCACGATGTAGACGATCGGCACGGACCGGCCCGGACCCGGTCGGCGGCGCCGATTCCCGCGGATTTTCGCCGTTTTCGCGCGGGCGGTACCCCTTGTGCCGGGCTGGCATGGCCCCCCGACATATGGTATTCAACCCCATCATGATCACAGTGGCTGGTGCGCCCCCGGGGGCGCGGTTCCGGGGGGAACATGGCGCCGTCTGAAACCGTCGTCATCGCCGCCGATCACGGCGGCGTCGAGCTCAAGTCTTTGCTATCGGCCGATCTGCGGGCGCGGGGGCTCGGCGTGCTCGATCTGGGCACCAATTCCTCCGACTCCGTCGACTATCCCGACTTCGCCCAGGCGCTGGCTGCCGCGATCCGTGACGGCCGGGCGCGCCGCGGCATCCTGATCTGCGGTTCGGGTATCGGCATGTCGATCGCCGCCAACCGCTTCCCCGAGATTCGCGCGGCCCTCGTGCACGACCACCTGTCGGCCAGGC
This sequence comes from Alphaproteobacteria bacterium, assembly GCA_964229575.1. Classification (GTDB taxonomy): domain Bacteria; phylum Pseudomonadota; class Alphaproteobacteria; order SMXQ01; family SMXQ01; genus WHSO01. The sequence continues at coordinate 2,572 of CAXRES010000178.1, read as the reverse complement.
TCTGCCGCCAGCACAACGACGCCAACGTGCTGTGCCTGGGCGGGCGCCTGATCGGGCCGGAGGTTGCGCGCGATTGCCTGGCCGCGTTCCTCGATACCGAATTCGAAGGCGGCCGCCACGCCCGGCGCGTCGCCAAGCTCGATCCGTCCGTCACCACCGAAGCCTGAGGTTTTGTCCTGATGTCCAGCGCCCCCACGTCCGCGTCGAAGTCCGCGCCCACGCCCGCCCAGGAGGCTTTCTTCGGCCAGTCGCTCGCCAGCCGCGATCCCGAACTCCATGCCTCCGTCGCGGGCGAACTCGCGCGCGAGAGGGGCCAGATCGAATTGATCGCATCGGAGAACATCGTCAGCCGCGCGGTGCTTGAGGCGCAGGGGTCCGTGCTGACCAACAAGTACGCCGAAGGCTATCCGGGACGGCGCTACTACGGCGGCTGCGAGATGGTGGACGTTGCCGAAAACCTCGCCATCGAACGCGCCAGAAAGCTGTTCGGCTGCTCTTACGTCAACGTGCAGCCCCATTCGGGCTCCCAGGCCAATCAGCAGGTTTTCTTCGCGGTGCTGAAGCCGGGCGATACGTTCATGGGCATGTCGCTCGCCGCGGGCGGCCACCTGACCCACGGCGCCGCGCCGAACCAGTCCGGCAAGTGGTTCAATGCCGTGCAGTATGGCGTGCGCAAGCAGGACGCGCAGATCGACTTCGACGAGGTCGAAAGCCTCGCCCGCCAGCACAAGCCGAAGCTGATCATCGCCGGCGGCTCGGCCTATCCGCGCATCATCGACTTCGCGCGCTTCCGCCAGATCGCCGACGGGGTGGGAGCGCTGTTCATGGTCGACATGGCGCACTTTGCCGGCCTTGTCGCGGGCGGCGTGCATCCCAATCCCCTCGAATGGGCGCACGTGGTCACGACGACGACGCACAAGACGCTGCGCGGGCCCCGCGGCGGCATGGTGCTGGCCAATGACGAGGAGCTGGGCAAGAAGATCAACTCCTCGGTCTTTCCGGGCACCCAGGGCGGACCGCTGATGCACGTGATCGCCGCCAAGGCCGTCGCCTTCGGCGAAGCGCTGACCCCGGAATTCAGGACCTATGCCAAGGCCGTGCGCGACAATGCGCGCGTGCTCGCCGAATCGGTGATGAGCCAGGGGCTCAACATCGTTTCCGGCGGCACCGATACGCATCTGATGCTGGTCGACCTGCGGCCCAAGGGGCTGACCGGCAAGGCCGCCGAAGCCAGCCTCGAGCGCGCCGGCATCACCTGCAACAAGAACGCCATTCCGTTCGATCCGGAAAAGCCCTTCGTCACCTCGGGCGTGCGCCTCGGCACGCCGGCGGGCACGACGCGCGGCTTCGGCCCGGCCGAATGGCGCGACATCGGCGCATGGATCGGCGAGGTGCTCGACGGACTCAAGGCCTCGCCCGACGACAATTCCAGGGCGGAAGCGAGCGTGCGCGCCCGCGTCAGGGAGCTGTGCGCGCGTTTCCCGATTTACGCGGACATGAGATAACAGGCCGCGAAGGCCCGACAAACAGGAGAGCCCCGGATCATGCGTTGCCCTTTCTGCGGTCATGACGATACACAGGTGAAGGATTCGCGCCCGACCGAGGACGGCGCGGCCATCCGTCGCCGCCGCTTCTGCCCGGCCTGCGGTTCGCGCTGGACGACGTTCGAGCGCGTGCATCTGCGCGAGCTGATCGTGGTGAAGTCGAACGGCCACAAGGAATCCTTCGACCGCGACAAGCTCGCGCGCTCCATCCGCATCGCCGTGCGCAAGCGCCCCGTCGACGAGGAAAAGGTCGAACGCATCGTCAATTCGATCCAGCGCCGCCTTGAAACGCTGGGCGAGAGCGAAATTCCCTCCACGCATGTCGGCGAACTGGTGATGGAGGCGCTGGCCAGCGTCGACCAGGTTGCTTATGTGCGCTTCGCCTCGGTCTATCGCAATTTCCGCGAAGCGAAGGACTTCGAGGACTTCGTGGGCAAGCTGAGTGGCGACGCCGACTGACGCCCGGGACGACCGCTTCATGGGGGCCGCGCTGGCGCTTGCCCGGCGCGGGCTGGGCCGCGTGTGGCCAAACCCGGCCGTCGGCTGCGTCATCGTCGGCGCCAATGGCGAGGTTGTCGGGCGCGGCTGGACCCAGCCGGGCGGCCGTCCCCACGCCGAGACCGAAGCGCTGCGCCGTGCAGGCGCGCTGGCGCGCGGCGCAACGGCCTATGTGTCGCTCGAACCGTGCAGCCATACCGGCAAGACCGGCCCCTGCGCCGATGCGCTGATCGCGGCCGGTATCGCGCGCGTCGTCGTCGCCACGGAAGATCCCGATCCGCGCGTCGCGGGCGACGGTATCGCGAGGCTGCGGCAGTCCGGCGTCGAACTGCGCGTCGGCGTCTGTCGGCGCGACGCCGAACGGCTGAATGCGGGTTTCTTCCGGCGTATCCGCGATCATCGGCCTCTGGTTACCGCGAAATTCGCCACGACGCTCGATGGACGGGTGGCGACGCACAGGGGCGAGAGCAAGTGGATCACCGGCGAAGCGGCGCGCGCCTGGGGCCATGCGCTGCGCGCGAGGCACGACG
>CAXRES010000177.1:0-9232 GCA_964229575.1 Alphaproteobacteria bacterium | reverse complement strand
GTTGCGGTTGAGGTCGAGAACGGCGAGGTCGCGCACCACGTTCATGTAGGCCTGAACGGTGGACAGCAGCACCGACTGTTCGGTCGAGGTGAGCTGCGCGCGCCCGGCCAGGATATTGGATTCGGCGCGCCGGCTTTCCGCCACCGTACGCCCGCCGCGGTAGAGATTCTGCGTGATCGTCAATTCGACCGACCGCGGATCGCGTTCCGTCGTCGAGGTGTTGCTGTCTGTGCGCAGCTTGCCCGCTTCGCCGACGACGCTGACGGTCGGGCGCCAGTTGGCGAGCGCCTGCGGCGTTTCTTCGTCGACCGCGCGCTGGTTCGCCCGTTGCCCGAGCAGCTGCGGATTGGTGCTGTAGGCGCGCGCCAGCGCTTCGGTCAGGGTTTCCGCCCCGACCGTGACCGGCGTCAGCAGGGTCGAAACGGCAAGCGAGACGCCAAACACGACGAGAGCGGACTGAATGCGCGCTACGGATGGCTTCACGGTCTGCGACCTCTCTGGACCCGGCCCGGGGACCGGCACCTTATTCAAAAAACGAAACCCGGCTCGCGCTCGAACCCGGGAAGGTACTGCACCGACGCGTCGAACAGGGTGACGAAGGAAATCGCTCCGCCGCAATTGCGCGCGAGGCAGGCGACCGATGCCTTGCCGGGCCTGGCGATCACGGCGACGAGCCTGCCGTTCGGGCCAAGCTGGCCGAGGACGTCTTCGGGAACTTCCGGCACGGCGCCCGAGAGCACGATGACGTCGTAAGGGGCCTGTTGCGGGTAGCCGCGCCCGAGCGCGCCTTCGACGGCGACGACATTGTCGACGCCGAGATCGGAAAGGAGGCGCTGGGAGTCGGAGATCAGTTCGCGATCGCTTTCGAGCGCGACGACGGTCGCCGCCAGCCGGGCGCAGACCGCCGCGGTGTAGCCGCTGCCCGAACCGATATCGAGGACCACGTCCGAAGGCGCGATTTCGGCCGCCTGCAGCAGCCGGGCCAGCACCATCGGCTCCATCAGCGCGCGGCCTTTGCCGACCGGCACGTCTTCGTCGACGTAGGCGACGCCGCGGAGCGCCTCGGGCACGAAATTTTCGCGGGGGATCGAAAGCATGGCGGCGATCACCCGCCCGTCCGTCACCTTGTTGGGGCGCAACTGGTTATCGACCATGTTGCGGCGGGCCATTTCGAAATCGATCATTGCCTGTCCGTTCGCCGGGCCTTCACCGTTTCACGACGCCCCGCGGGGCGCTTACCTGGCAGCTATATACTTGGCTCCATTCGTGAATACAACGTATATGGGCGAAATCGGGCGGAACTGCGGCAGGGGGAGTGGCTTGACCGTCCCGCGGACGGGCCCTATATGTCGGGGCCCCGCCGCCCCCCATAGCGCGGCTTCGCCCAGACGGGCGCCTTGCGGCCGGATAGCATAGTGGTGATGCAAGGGACTGCAAATCCCTCTACGCCGGTTCGATTCCGGCTCCGGCCTCCATCTCTCCTCCGTCTGCACCTCATGGACGTTTTCGCGGCCGGCCGCCGCGCTTAACGGCTGCTTTACTATATTGTGGCAAAGGGGGGGTGCTTTTGTTATAACGCCACCCCGCGCGCGGGTTTCACCAGCATTTCCGCGGCGGAAACGGGTTTATTCCCCGGTAGCTCAGTCGGTAGAGCAGCGCACTGTTAATGCGCCTGTCGCTGGTTCGAGTCCGGCCCGGGGAGCCAAAACGGCAAGGGGTGCCACGAGAGATCGCGGCACCCCTTGTTCGTTCCCGTGACCCGCTGCACCGCCCTTATTCTTCGGCTTCTTCGGCCACATCGCGGTCGAGCCGGCCGAGCGCAAGCCGACGCGCCGGCTTCTTTTGATTACGGGCAACATGTCCACGATCGGACTTTCCATCCAATCGAGATTGGCTTCTAGGCGTTGGCGAAATCCGGCTTGCCGAGGGTCGCCACACAGGCCTTGACCACGTCCGGGTCGTATAACTTTCCCGAATTGATCGTCAATTCCTCGATCGCCGTCCGGACAGGAAGCGCGGGCCGGTATGGCCTGTGCGATGTCATAGCATCGGCGACATCGGCGACGATGAGAATCCGCGAGAGAAGCGGAATCTGGTCGCCGGCGAGCCCCTGCGGATAACCGCTGCCGTCAAGCCGCTCGTGATGATGGAAGATGGTTTCCGCGACCGGCCAGGGAAAATCGACCTGCCGAAGCACGTCATGGCTGATCCGCACATGCCCGCGGATGACTTCCATTTCCGAAGGCGTCAGCCTGCCGGGCTTGATCAACAACTCGATCGGTATCCCGATCTTACCGATATCATGCAGCGTGGCGGACAGGATAAGGCCTTCACGCTCGAACGGGGCAATCGCAAGCTGTTCGGCGATATCGATTGCGATCCTCCCTACCCGTTTCTGATGGCCTGCCGTGAATGGATCCCGCGCCTCGAGAAGGCTGGCGATGGAAGACGCGGTTTCCGACATCACCTCCCGATACCCGGAAAACCTAGCTTCCGAAAGTGCCTTCGCCCGCAATCTGTCGGTTATATCGACACAGACGGCGATGACGCCCGCACTCCGTTCGGAGGACCGTTCCGTGGTCCGATGATGGGCCAGGATCTCGAAATTCCGCTCGCCTTCGGCGGTCGTGACCTTGCAGGTGAGGCGTTGCTCCGCGCCCGACAGCGCCCGGTCCAATGATCGTTTGATCGGGTCCGCGTCCTTTCGCACCACCAGGTCCGAGGGTGCCCGCCCGAGGACGGCTTCCTTCGTCGTCCCGAGAATCCGCAGAGCCGCGCGGTTGACTTCCCTGAATTTGCCGTTCCCGTCGTTCACGAAGACGGGAAGCGGCAGAAGATCCAGGATGTCCCGCTTGGCCTCCTCACGCTCGGAAGCAACGGATTCCAGCGTCGTTACCTGCCGAAAAATCCTGGCAAGAACCGCATAGAGGATGGCCGCGGTGACGGCGACGAAAAGCGCCCCCTTCAGCATTTCAAGGTGCAGCAGCCGTTCCGCCGCAACGGGGAGCATCCCGAGAACGGACCCCGAAAGCATGATCCAAGCGCCGGCGCCAGCCGCGTATAAGATGGCGATCAGTGCTGCTCCGCGTCGGGGCGACCAGATTCTTCCCCCCAACCATGTCCCCCTGGGGGGCATATCGGGAGCCTTCGTCGTCATGCAGGTTCAAGCGCCGGCGTGACAACGTTCCGCAATCCGCGCCCACCGAGGCGCAAGCCCCCGGCACGCAAGGGCGCGCCCGCTGTCATCAAGGCCCAGTACATGCCCGCGAAAGCACCTGCTGCCTCGTCGGCATGCTGGCGCATGAAAACGCCCATGATCGGAAACTTGAAGATCATCCTCGTTTCCTCCTTGCGCGCTCTTTCCTCGCCGTCCCGCCCTATCCGCCGAGGGCGGCGCGCACCTTCTTGCGAAGATCGGGCGACATCCGCGTCATCCTGGCGATGATCGCTTCCGTCCCGGCGCCGTCGGTGGGCGAAATCTCAACCTTCACCTTGGTCGCTTCGGCCAGGAACGCGGCATCCTTCATCGTGGCGTCGAAGGCCTTGCGCAGGATGGCGATCCGATCGGCCGGCGTGCCCGGCGGGGCGGCATAGGGGCGCGCGATCTGCATCTGGCTGAACACCCCTTCGAGCACGTCTTTCTCCTCGCCCTTGGCATAAGAGAGCGTCAGCGGCACGTTCTTCAGACCCGGGTTGGGCGCGAGTCCCGACTGGACGACGGGAATGAAAGTTCCCTCCTTGAACTGGCGCCCGAGCACCGCGATGAAGGTCGAGCCGTTGATGCCGCAGCTTCCCGACAATTCGCCCCGCTCCATCGCCAGCACGCGGTCGCCCGTGCCCTTGTAGCCGAGGATGATCTTCATCTTCGTGCCGAGGACCTGGTTGATCGAGTTGGGGAAGGAAAACGCCTGCGCGCCCCTGCCGGTGCCGCCGACGGTGGTTTCCTTCTTCAGCATGTCCTCGAAGGTGCGCACGCCCGACGCCTTGGTGAAAACGCAGACATCGGTATCGGCCGCCATGCTGCCGATCCAGGCGAACTTCGACGGGTCGATTTCCTTGCCGCGGATGCCAAGGACCGAGTCGAGCGCGTTGCTCGCGCGGATGTTGGCGATCTCGGTGCCGTTCTTGTTGGCGACCGTGTAGGTGTACTGCACCGACTTGAGGCCGCCCGCGCCCGGCATGTTGAGCACGAGCGTCGACGGCTTGCCCGGAATGAACCCGCCGATATGGCGCGCCAGCAGCCGGCCATAGGTATCATAGCCGCCGCCGACGTCGCTGCCGATGATGACCTTGATCTGTTTGCCGGCGTAGAAGTCTTCCGCCGCCGCGACGCCGACGGGCAGCGTCAAAGCGAGGCCGAAACCGGCAAGCGCCCCCAGGGCGCGGACGCGGGGCCGAGATGCTGTTTCAGACATTTTTCGGTTTCTCCCTGTTTTTGCCCGGCTTCAGCCCGGCGAATTCTGTTTTGCCGATCCTAATACGCGGAGCCCGGCAAGGAAAGCACCCGGGATTCTGTGGTGAAACAGCCCGGGCGATGCGAGAATTGCCGAAAATGAAGTCAGGGGAGCGGCCAGGTGACCAATGTTCTCGATATCGTCGCGGAAAAGCAGGCCTTCTATGCGGAGGTCCGCCGCCTTGCCACAGCGCAGTTCGCAAGCGCCCAATACCGGCGGATGCTGGCCTTGCCGCTCAACCGGAAGCGGGCCCAGAAATACGCCCTGCAAAAAGGCTTCTGGCAGCTCAACCGGCGCGACTGCTGGGCCTTCGCCCAGGCGCTCGCGCCGATGGACGTCAAGGCGCTGATCTGGGAACACGAACTGGACGAGCTTGCGGGCAATCCCGAGCGCGGCGTGGAGAACCACTACGACCTCCAGGTTCGCCAGGCGGCGACCGTCGGGCTGACGCGCGCGGACTTCGAGAACGAAAAGCTCGCCGCCGAAACCCTCACCTGCATTTACGCCTGGCTGCACCTGTCGCGTTCGAGCCCGTGGCTCAAGTCCTTCGCCGCCAGCGCGGCACTCGAGGTTTCCAATTCCTGGGACTGGGTCGAGGGCGGCGGCATTTCGTATCGCTGGGGCAAGAAGCAGGAACGCGAACTCGGCATCCCCTTCGACAAGCAGGTCAACGCCAAGGAACACGCCGAGGTCGACGTCGCCCATTCGGGCATCCTGCCCAAGGTGGTGGAACGTCACTGCGACAGCCGCGACAAGCTCGACCTCGTTATGGCCGGCCTCAGGGAAAGCTGGGCCATCGACCGCACATGGAAGGGCATCCTGGCCGACATGATGGAAGCCATCCCCGGCCCATCGTGAGCGCAAAAAAATAAGTACAAAAAGAAAAGATAAGGGGCGGAAAACCTCCGCCCCCTGCCCTTTTTCGCTTCGAAGCGCGCGGCCGCTGCTACTGCTTTTTCTTCGAGCCTTTCTTCGGCATCGCGGCCTTCGCCTTGGCCACGATGTCGGCCGGGGCGTTGACCGTATCGAGGACGACCTTGGTGGTTTCTTCCGCGCTCATCGGCTCGATGTCGATCTGGAGCTTCGTCATCTCCGCGGTGAAGTCCTTGTCGGCAAGCGTCGCGGCGAAAGCCTTGCGCAACTGCGCGACGCGTTCGGCCGCAACGTCGGGCGGCGCGGCATAGGGCTTGCCCAGCGCCGTCGGCGAGGCGATAAAGCGAAGAATCTCTTTCGCTTCCTCGGTCCTGGCGACCTCCTGCATCAGCGGCACGTCGGGCAGGTTTCTGTCGCGCTTGAGGCCGACCTGCAGGAGAAACACGATCTTTTTCGGCTTGACCCAGCGATCGTTGTATTCGGCAAAGACGGAACTGAGGCCGAAGGCCCGGGCCGCGACCTCGCCGCGTTCCATCGCGATGTTGATCTCCGACGACGACTTGTAGCCGATGACGATCTTGAACCTGGTGCCGAGCAGGTTGTTGGCCACCGCCGGGAAAATGACGATGCCGGACGCGGCGCCCGTGCCGCCCACGGTGATTTCCTTTTTCGTCACGTCCTCGAACGACTTAACCCCGGCAGTGTGCCAGGCGAAGATCGCGGAGTTTTCCGCCCCCGTGGAACCGAGCCAGTTGAACTTGCGGGCATCGAAACGCACGTTGCGCCCGTCAAGCACCTGGAACGACGGCATGGCGTTGTGCAGCGTGGCGATCGCCGTGCCGTCCTTCGGCGCGATGTTGTACATGTAGTTGGTGGCGATCACATTGCCGCCGCCCGGCATGTTCTGCACCACCATGGTCGGATTGCCGTCGAGCCTGGCGCGCATGTGCCGCGCCACGGAGCGCGCGATGGTGTCGTACTGCCCGCCGGCACCGGTCGAAGTGACGATGGTGATGGTCTTGCCCTTGTAGAAGGGATCTTCCGCCAGCGCCCCATTGCCTCCCGCGGCGGATGCAGTGGCCGCAAGCGCGAGAGCGCCCGCCAGGATCGGTTTCTTCATCTTCGTCTCCCTGTCGTTCAGGGCGCCCGGCCCACGGACCCGGCGCCCGATTGAGCCCGTCAGTCGTAGCGCGAGAAGTCGTAGCCTTCCTTGGCCACCACTTCGAGCAGGAAGGGCTTGTTCTTGGCGTTGGCGTCGAGGCCTTCGCGGATCGCGGACGCGAGGTCCGCCGGCTTGTCGACGCGGCGCGAGGCGACGTTGAGGCCCTCGGCCACCTTCGAATAGGTGCCGCCGACGCTGAGCGCGCCGAACTTTTCCGTGGCCTCGGTTAACACGGAGCGTTCGCAGGCCATGACCTGGTTGTTAAACACGACCGTGAAGATTCCGATGTCGTTGCGCGATGCCGTCTCGATGTCCATGCCGGTCATGCCGAACGAGCAGTCGCCCATGACGTTGATGCAGGTGTGGTCCGGCGCGGCGAGCCTGGCGCCGAGCGCGAGCGCGAGCCCGTAGCCCAGCTGCGTCGACTTGCCCCAGCCCATGTAGGTGCCGGCCCGGGTCGTTTCCCACCACGGCAGAGTCTGCTCGCGCGGGCTGCCCGAATCGTGCGTCACGATGGTCTTGTCGCGGTCCACCTGCTTCAGGAGTTCGCCGATGACGCGGTACTGGTTGATCGGCACCTCGTTCGACTCGAAGTGCTTGGCCCATTCGGCCTTCCAGTCCTTCTTGATCGCCGCGAGATCGTCCTTGAGCGCCTTGAGCCGGTCGGCGCGGCTCGTCTTGTTCTGGCGCGCCACTTCGGCGATCAGCGCGTCGATGACGAGAGCCGCGTCGCCCGGAACGCCGATGTCGGCGCGATGGTCCTTGTTGATGTCGGAGGGATCGTTGGTCGAATGGATGATCGTCTTGCCCTTGGGCACGGGCGGACCGAACGAGGTCTTGGTCAGGCTCGATCCGATGGCGAGGATGAGATCGCAGCGCTTCATGTATTCGGCGTACATCTTGGAGCGCGATCGGGTCGAGCCGCCGAGCGCCAGCGGATGCGCGTCCGGCACCGCGCTCTTGCCCGGGTTGGTGCAGGCGACGGGGGCCGCGATCATCTCGGCGAGCGCGAGGAGACTGTCGGCGGCTTGCGCGTAGATAACGCCCTGCCCCGCCCAGATCACCGGACACTTTGCGGCGAGCAGCTTCGTGACGGCGGCCTCGATCGCAACCGGGTCGGGGCCCTGGCGCATCACCGGAACCGTCCGGTAGTCGAGATCGCCCTTGAACTCCTGGCGTTCCATCACGTCCACCGGCACCTCGACCAGCACCGGGCCGGGCTTGCCCGAGCGCAACGCCTGGTAGGCGCGGCGCATGATCTCAGGCAGTTCCTGCACCGTATGCGCGCAGGCCGACCACTTGGTCACCGGCCTGTAGACCTCGGCCGCGCGGAAGGTCGGATGAATGGTCTGCCGTTCGCCGGAGAAGCCCGCCGGGATGACCAGCACGGGCACATTTTCGGAAAACGCCTGCGCCACGCCCGGAAAAGCATTTTCGATGCCCGGTCCGTGCTGCGCGGCGAACACGCCGTTCTGCCTGCCGCGGCGGATGCGCGAGAAGCCGTCGGCCATGCCGACGCCGACGCGTTCCTGCCGGCACAGGATGGTGCGGATGTCGATCGCCGCACAGGCGTCGATCAGGGCGTTGCGGGGATAGCAGGCCAGGAACTCGGTCCCTTCCTGCTTGAGAATGCGGGCAATGACTTCGGCGCCGTTCATGTGGCGGTTACTCTCCCTGTTGGTACGTGTTCTGTGTGTGTGGCGACGTCGCTCAGGCGTCGATGCGCGCGCGATCGAACCTGAACGGTTCGGACTTCGGCGCCTCGTAGCGCGTCGAGCGGACGCGGTAGCTTTTCGGGTCGAGACCGGGGAGAGCCTTGCCCCCCTCCAGGTCATCCATCGTCTTGAGCAGCAGATCGCGGATCTTGGTGATCGCCGTGTCGCCGATCAGCAGGTGTTCCTTCGTGCGGTCGACGATCGGGCCCATCGATTCCTGGATGCCCGCGTCCTGGATGCCCAACCCTTTCATGCCGGTGAAGGACTTGCCGCTCGCCTGCAACTCGCGGTCGATCATGTAGTCGTTCGACCTGTTGCGAACGGCGCGGTCGGTGCCCGGGATGTTTTCCGTATGAATGCCGTTGAAGGTCGTCGAGCGCTTGAGTTCTTCCTCGGTGAAGGCGCCGGCGCCTTCGGGCTTGAAGTCGATGCTGTAGAGCATCGTGTTCTCGTCATCGATCGGCATCCAGATATGCGCCGCATGCGGCACCGACGAGATGATCTTGTGAAACGGCATGAGGAAGATGTTGATGTTCCAGTGATAGGTCGGCCCGCCCAGATCGCGCGCCGTGCCGACGACGAAGCCGAAGTCGGTCGGCACGACTTCATAGAGAGAAGGCACGTACATGCGGCTCATTTCCGCAGCGCCCCCGTGCAGGAACTTGAGATGCGGCGCGTCGTAGCCGCCTTCGACCCCCTGCAGCCAGTTGCATTCCTGGATGCGCCGCGTGGCATGGCGCTGGTCGGCCGGCACGCGCGCCCATTCGAGATCGGGGAACGCGGGCTTGAGGTCGGCCGGGCCCATGTAGGCCCAGACCAGGCCGCCCCGCTCCTCGCACGGGTAGGACTTGATCCGCAGCTGGCGCTTGATCGCGCTCATCTGCGTCTCCGTCGTCGTGCCGGGCGCGATGCAGGGAACGTCCACGCAGTCGCCGTCGCGGTTGAACTTGATCCCGTGGTAGACGCAGCGCAGCCCGTTCTCCTCGTTCCGGCCGAAGAACATCGAGGCCAGCCGGTGCGGGCAGTAT
>CAXRES010000176.1:0-15843 GCA_964229575.1 Alphaproteobacteria bacterium | reverse complement strand
CGCCGTGACGGCGCGCCTCGATGCGCTGGAAGCCCGCCTCAAGGGCCTGATCGCCGCGGCCGATGCCTCCGCGGCCCGCCGTCGATCGCCCGGAGAAGATTCCTAGAAACGCCCGTCAGGCCGTCGCCGCGATCGCCCGGGCGAGGATATCGGCCATGCGGCCGATTTCGTCTTCCGACACGATCAGCGGCGGCGACAGCGCGATCACATCGCCCGCCTGGCGGGTGAGCAGTCCCAGTTCCAGGCACTTCAGGAAGACGTCGTAGGCGCGGGCGCCCGGCCGCCCGTCGCGCACCGCGAATTCGATCCCCGCGGCGAGCCCGATGTTGCGCACGTCGATCACGTTGGCCGCCCCGTCGAGGCGATGGACGGCCTCCTCGAAATGACCCTCGATCCGTTTCGCCCGGGCAAACAGCCCTTCGTGGTCGTAGATGTCGAGGGTGGCCTGCGCCGCGGCGCAGGCGAGCGGATGGCCCGAATAGGTATAGCCGTGGAACAGCTCGATGGCCGCTTCGGGCCCGGTCATCAGCGCGTCGTGAACGTGGCGGCGGGCGAAGACCGCGCCCATCGGCACCGCGGCATTTGTCAGGCCCTTGGCCGTGGTCATCAGGTCGGGAACGACACCGAAGCGTTCCGCGCCGAAGGCGGCGCCGAGGCGACCGAAACCGGTGATCACCTCGTCGAAGATCAGCAGGATGCCGTGGGCATCGCAAATCTCGCGCAGGCGTTCGAGATAGCCCGCGGGCGGCACCAGCACACCGGTCGATCCCGCCATCGGCTCGACGATCACCGCCGCGATGGTGGAGGCGTCGTGCAGCGCGATCAGGCGCAAAAGGTCTTCGGCGAGATGCGCGCCCGATTTCGGCTGGCCGCGCGAAAAGGCATTGCGCGCGAGGTCATGGGTATGGGGCAGATGATCGACGCCGCCGAGGCCGGGCCCGAACTGCTTGCGGTTGTTGGCGATGCCGCCCACCGCCATGCCGCCGAAATTGACGCCGTGATAGCCCCTTTCGCGGCCGATCAGGCGCACGCGCCGCCCATCGCCGCGCGCCTGGTGATAGGCGCGCGCGATCTGGAGAGCGGTCTCCACCGCTTCCGATCCAGAATTGACGTAGAAGACGTGATCGAGATCACCCGGCGCGAGCGCCGCGAGGCGCGCGGCCAGACTGAAGGCCGCCGGGTGGCCCATCTGGAAGGCCGTGGCGTAATCCAGGGTGCGCGCCTGGGCGGCTATGGCATCGGCGATTTCGGGCCGGCAGTGCCCGGCGTTGACGCACCACAGGCCCGCGGTCCCGTCGAGGATTTCGCGTCCATCGGCCATGCGGTAGTGCATGCCGGAGGCGGAGGCGAAAAGCCGCGGCGCCTTCTTGAACTGGCGGTTGGCCGTGAACGGCATCCAGTAGGCGGCGAAGTCGTTGGGCGCGGCCATGGCTGTCTGTCTCCCTTGCGAGAATCCGGGGGCGGTCCGGTCGGGCACCTTAGTGACGCCGTTTCGAGGCGACAAGGCCGCGACAGCGGACCAGAAAAAAGGATGATCTTTGGAATAGAAAATTTTTTTGCTAGGTAAAAATTGCCGGGCCCTGATGTAATTCGTCAATTAAATAAAACATGGTTAATACATAAGTTAATAAAAGCTGAATATCTATTGACGAAATTTGCAGCGTTTTTTAAATAAATTCCCGCTAAACAGATAAACCGCTCAACAGGGACGGAAACGTGTACCACTCAGGCGTCGTCGCCGGAAACGCACCGGCATCCCGGACGATCATCGCCGCCGCCGCGCAGACCTCGCGCCGCGCCGGCGCCGAGGCGCTTTCGGGCGTCACCGGCGCCGACCGGATCGAGCGTCGCGAGTCCGCGCAGTACGGCCGCCGTGCCGGCGACGATGCGACCCGCGCCGTCGTCATCGGCATCGAGGAAAGCTTCGCCCGGCCGGAGCGCCGCCAGGGCGCGCCGTCGAGCGCTTTCCTCGCCCAGCACATCGCCCAGGAAGTGGAGCCGGAAGATCCGGCCTTTTCCGCCTATCAGGCGGGCGCCCGCGCCTACGTGATGCGCCGCGATTCGACCGTCGAAATTCTCGCCGCGAGCGGCCGCCTCGACATCTTCGTCTGAAACGACCCGGCGCGGCATTTTCCGAAGGGCGCAGAGGCGCCCTTTTTCATTTCGCCCCCACGGTCTAGAATCCCGGTCCCAATGCCATTCGCGCGCGCGCGACAGTGACCGGGAAGACCATTGCATGTGCGGCATAGCCGGCCTGTTCGACATGACGCGTGGCCAGCCGGCCGGCGCGCTTGAGCATTCCGTCCGTCTGATGACCGATACCCTGACCCACCGCGGCCCCGATGGATCGGGCGTCTTCGCCGACGAAGCGGGCGGCATCGCCCTCGGTCATCGCCGGCTCGCCATTCTCGATCTTTCCGATGCCGGCGCCCAACCCATGGCTTCGGCCGATGGCCGCTTCGTCGCGAGCTTCAACGGCGAGATCTACAATTTCGCCGACATCGCCCGCGAACTGCCGGGCTTCGGCACATCGCGGCGCGGCCATTCGGATACCGAAGTGCTGGTCGAGGCCTGCGCGCGATTCGGCGTCGAAGCCTTTGCCCGGCGTGCCGTCGGCATGTTCGCCTTCGCGCTGTGGGACAGGCGCGAAAGGGTGCTGACCCTGGTGCGCGATCGGCTCGGCATCAAGCCGCTCTACTGGGCGCGCGTCGGGCGCATGATCCTGTTCGGTTCCGAGATCAAGGCGATCCTCGCGCATCCCGCCTTCCGGCCGGAACTTGACCGCGATGCGCTTGCCGCGTATCTGCGCCTCGGCTACGTGCCCGCCCCGCACAGCATCTATCGCAACCTCAGCAAGCTGCGTCCGGGCCATATCCTGCGCGTCGGCCTCGACGGCAACGTGCGCGAGGACAAATTCTGGGATCTTCGCGCCATCGCCGGGCGCGGCGCCGACGCCGACATGGATGCGGCGGAAGCGGTCGATCTGCTGGAAGAACGGCTGACCGATGCCGTGCGCCTGCGCATGATCGCCGACGTACCGCTCGGCGCCTTCCTTTCGGGCGGCATCGATTCATCGACCGTGGTTGCCCTGATGCAGAAGATCGCAAGCGGCCCGGTCAAGACCTTCACCATCGGCTTCGGCGAAGCCGACTTCAACGAAGCCGATCATGCCCGCGCGGTGGCGCGGCACCTCGGCACCGAACACACGGAATTGACCGTGACGCCCGAGGATGCGCGGGCCGTCATCCCGCAGTTGCCCGGCATGTACGACGAGCCCTTTGCCGACGCGAGCGCCATCCCGACTTTCCTTCTGTCGCAGCTCACGCGCCGGCACGTGACGGTGGCGCTGTCGGGCGACGGCGGCGACGAACTGTTCGCCGGTTACGACCGCTACCGTGTAGCTGGCACGGCCAGGCTCGCCTTCCTGCCGGCGGTCATGCGCCGCGCGCTCGGCGGGGCGAGCGGCGCGCTGCCGCCCGCGGCCTGGGATACGCTGGCGCGGCTGGTGCCCGCATCCATGCGGCCGCCCGCCATCGGCGACAAGCTCGCCAAGCTCGCCCGCGTGCTGCGCGCGCGCGACGACGATGCGGTCTACCGCGCGGTCATCGCGCTGTGGGAAACGCCCGAGGATCTCGTGCCCGGCGCCGTGCCGGCCGGCGACGAGGCGGCCGACCCGGCGCTCGCCCGCGAATTGCCCGATTTCCTGGCGCGCATGCAGTACAGCGACACGGTCACCTACCTGCCCGACGACATACTGACGAAGGTCGACCGGGCATCGATGGCGGTGGCGCTGGAGGCGCGCGTGCCGATCCTCGATCATCGGGTCGTCGAGCTTGCCTGGCGGATGCCGGGATCGATCAAGCGGCGCGACGGCCTTTCCAAATGGCCGCTGCGGCAGGTTCTGTACCGTCACGTGCCGCGCGAACTGGTCGAACGCCCGAAGATGGGCTTCGGCGTTCCTGTCGGCGCGTGGATGCGGGGACCGCTGCGCGACTGGGCGGACTCCCTGCTCGCGCCCGAACGCATAGCCCGCGAAGGCATACTCGATCCCGCACCGATCGCCCGGCGCTGGCGCGAACATCTTTCGGGACGGCGCAACTGGAGTTACCAGCTGTGGACCGTGCTGATGTTCCAGGCCTGGCGCGAAAGATGGCTGCCGTGAAGGAAGAAAAAAAACGTGTCCTCTTTCTCGTCACGGAGGACTGGTATTTCTGTTCGCACCGGCTGGCTCTCGCCCGCGCGATTCAGGCCGCCGGCTACGATGTCGCCGTCGCCTGCCGTATCGAACGTCACGGCGATGAAATCACCCGGACCGGCCTGCGGCTGTTTCCGCTGGCCATGAGCCGTCGCAGCTTGAATCCTTTCCACCTGATCGCCTCGGTGCGCCGCATCGCCGCTGTCTATCGTGAATATCGTCCCGACATCGTGCACCATGTGGCGCTCAAGCCGGCCGTACTCGGTTCCCTCGCCGCCCGTCTGGCAGGCGTGCCACATGTCGTCAACGCCGTTGCCGGCCTGGGCTTCATCTATTCCTCGCGAAGCCTCAAGGCCCGCCTGTTGCGCCCGGTCATGACCCTGGCGCTGCGCCTTCTGCTCGACGGGCGCGGCTATCGCACCATCGTGCAGAACGACGACGACGGTCGCGTGCTCGCTGCGCGCGGCATCGTGCGCTCCCGTCACCTGGCCGTGATTCGCGGCGCCGGCGTCGATCTCGATCGCTTCAGGCCCACCCCCGAACCCGCCGGCCCCGTGCGCGTCACGATGGTATCGCGCATGATCGCGGAAAAGGGCGTGCGCGAACTGATCGCCGCGGCGCGCATCCTGAAGGCGCGCGGCATCGATGTACGTATCACGCTCGCCGGCACGCCGGATGCGGAGAACCCCGCCTCGATCCCCGAAGCCGAACTCGCCGCGGCCGCGCGGGACGGCGTCGTCGAATATCTCGGCCATGTCGGAGACGTGGCGAAGCTATGGACCGAAAGCCACATCGCCGTGCTGCCCTCCTATTACGGCGAGGGCGTTCCGCTCGCCCTGATCGAGGCGGCGGCCGCAGGCCGCCCCCTGATCGCCGCGGACGGGCCCGGCCTGCGCGACGTCACGCGCGAGGACGAAACCGGTTTGCTGGTGCCGGCGCGAGACAGCGAAGCCCTGGCGGACGCCATCGCACGGCTTGCCGGCGATGCCGGCCTGCGCGCCCGCCTCGGCGCGGGAGCGCGGCAGCTGGCAGAACGGTCGTTCGGTCAGCAGGCCGTGGCAGGGCAAACCCTTGATCTTTATGAAGGTTTTGAGGAAAGGGCCTGACGCGGCCACTTGACGGCGAGCCGGTAACTTCGCCATTTCCTCTGCCATGCGCTTGTACAATTTGTATGAATTTCACACGAGAGTTGCACCCATGTTCGCCCGTCGCGCCGCCAAATCATGTCTCGCTTGCCTGCCGTTATTTGCCGCTCCTGTGTTAGCCCAGGAAACACCCGCCGCGCCCGAAAAGGCGATCAGCGGCGAAGCCAGGTTCGAGCTGCACAACAACTGGGCGCATCGCTCCGACTCGACCAACAACGAGCGCAACGATACCTGGCTCAAGATCGAAGTGGTGACCGAGGCGAAGCTGGCGCCGCACCTCGCCCTCAAGACGCAGGTGACGGTGGAGCCGGTGAGCGATCCGGAGCCCGGCAAGGACCGCTTCTTCGGCGACCAGGGGGCTTACCTGCAAAACGTCTATCTGGAATACGAGGCGGGCGACTTCACCCTGCGCGGCGGCAAGTTCGGCCAGAAGTTCGGCACCGCCTGGGAAGCGGCGCCTGGCATCTGGGGCAAGGATTTCGCCAAAGGCTACGAGCTCGCCGAGCAGACCGGCTTCGCCGCCGATTACAATTTCGCGGCAGGCACCGCGGGCAAGCACGTCCTGACCGCGGGCGCGTTCTTCGCCGACACCTCGGTCCTGTCCGAATCGGTCGTCACCAATCGCCACCGCCGGCGCGAGGCCGACGGCGGAGCGGGCAACACCAACGATTTTTCGAGTTTCTCTCTGGCGCTCGCCGGCGGCGAGATCGCCCTGCTGCCGGGCCTGCGCTATCACCTCGCCCATACCAGCCGGGCGAGCGATGCGCCGGGCGAAGCGACGGAGCTGGGCTACGTCGGCGCCCTGCAGTTCACCGCAAAGGCCGGTGTCATGGACGTGACGCCGCTGATCGAATATGCAGATTTCGCCAACCGCGGGGCGACGCGCGGCAAGGATGCATCCTTCCTGACGACGGCGATCCGCTTCGATTACGGCAAATGGAACCTGGCGCTGGCGCGCACCGGGCGCAGCACGCAGGAATCGGGCTCGGCGGCCGTCGACGACCACTCATCCCAGGCAAGCCTCGGCTACGCCTTCGAAAACGGCATCATCCTGAGCGGCGGTTATCGCAAGACGCAGGAATCGGGCGTCGATACCGATACGCTCGGCCTGCTCGTCGAATATACGCTCAAATACTAGTACTAGGCTTCAACCGCCGGACGAGGGCTGGTCCCTGTCCCCGGCGAGCGGGCAGGTCCGCAGCCCGAACAGATGGTAGAGCGGACAATACCCTGCGAAGGCGGTAAGGACGAATATCGCGCCGGCCCAGCCCCAAGGCGTCTTCGGTCCGACGAAGACCAGGGCAATGAGGACGCCGCCGAGAACCAGCCGCAGGATACGATCGATTGTGCCGACGTTGCGCATGTGTCACCTCGTCACGCGAAAGATCTCCGACGCTTTCCAGAATATGAGTTCGCGGTGGCGGCAAGCAAGCCCTGAAGACCGCGCAAGGCAGCCCTGCCCGCAAGCCGCTTCCCAAACGCGCCCGGGGCGTATTGAATGGCGGGGTCGAAGGGCACCGGCCGGCACGGCGACCGGCGAGCGAGGGAGTCAAAATGGAATTTCGCACCCGCAAGCTGGTCAAGCCGCAGGATCTCAACCCGCACGGCACGCTGTTCGGCGGACGCGCGCTCGAATGGATCGACGAGGAGGCGGCGATCTTCGCCTCCTGCCAGCTCGGCACCAACAGCATCGTCACCAAGCTGATGTCGACGGTGAATTTCGTATCGTCGGCGCGCAGCGGCGATATCGTGGAGATCGGCTGCGAGGTTGTCGGCGTCGGCCGGACCTCGATCACCATTCACTGCGAAGTCCGCAACAAGGAAACCGGCGCGATGATCACCGAGGTCGACAAGATCGTCTTCGTCCAGGTCGATGCAGAGGGCCGGCCGACCCCGCACAAGGTATCCGCCGGGAACAGACCGGGCACATGACCGCCGGCATGGGCGATCGTCCGGGTGCCTGACCCCGTGTCGCGCGCTAGCGATCGACCGATATCCTGTGAATTTCCGGATGTCGCGTCATCCACCAGGCGATCGCCCACATGGCGAGCGTCGCCAGCACTCCCAGAACATAGAAGCTGATTTCGATGCCGACGATCTGCGCCACCGCGCCCATCAGAAAGGGCGCGGCGATCGACGCGACCCGGTTTGCCGTCGCCCGCAGGCCGATGCCCTTGCCTTCCGAGCCGCGTCCCGACGTGCGCAGCATCAGGGTGATGACGATCGGCTGGTGGATGCCGTTGAGCAGCGTGCGCAGAAGAAGTACGGCGGCGAACATGGAAAAGACTCCGAGCGCCGGCGTAATCGCGATCAGCACGACCGCCAGCCAGACAACCCACCACAGGAGCCAGTACGGCCTGATCCAGCGCGATAACGGCGCGGCCAGCAGGGGTCCGATGCTCGCGGTGATCGCCGAAAGCGACAAGAGGGTCCCGATCAGCGTACCGGGCATTCCTGTCTGGTTGAGCCAGACCACATAGAACGTCGACTGGATGTTGTTGCCGACGTGAACCATCATGCCGATCGCCGCCGTGATGGCCACGGTCGGAAGCGCCAGCAACCGGAAGGTCGAAACGTAATCGGCGGGATTGGGAACGAGAATCTCGTACCAGCCGGTCTTGCCGCCGGACTCCTCGGCACCCTGCCCGGGCGTCGCGCCGGGATTTGGCGCGGCGGTCTCCGTTCGGGGCAGCATCAAGGCGCAGATGATGCCGCCCGCACCCCATACCGCGGACAGGCCGAAAGCGGCCCAGGGACCGGCCAGGTCCCACACGGCCCCGACGACCGGCGGGCCGACGACGTTGCCGATGCGACTGATGACGCTGAGGCGGCCGGCATAAACTGTGCGGCCCTGCATGTGCTGGCCGATCAGCGTCTGGGCGCCGAGCCAGCCCATCGAATCGGCAAGTCCCCACAGCATCTGCAGGATGATGATCGCCCATACCCAGGGCAGCAGGGGATAGAACAGGGGCGTCAGCGTGCCGAGGATGGCGAAGAACAGCATCACCCGCCGCCCGCCGACCTTGTCCATTAGGGCGCCGATATGAATGGACAGGAACAGCGAAACCACCGGCCGGCTGCCGAGCACGATGCCAAGCAGGAGCGGCGACAGTTCGAGCCCGACAACCCAGAGCGGCACGATGGTTACGGCCATGAAGTACATGGTCGTCGAAAAGGCTCCGATACCGTAGACCGCGATCTCGGTCCGCAGGCTGACCGACGGCGGTCCTGGCGTGGCTGTCCCGCCGTCCGCCGCCATCAGCCTTCGACCGTATCGAGGGCCCGACGCACGACGCGCGCCATTTCCGCCAGTTCGAAGGGCTTGTTGATCAGCGTGATCTTTTCGTCCGGCCCGAGAACGTCGGCAAAACCGGCCGCGGCATGGCCGCTCATGAAAACAGCCTTCACGGGACCGAGCGTCGCTCGCGCGCCGGCGACGATCGCCGGGCCACGGTTGCCGCCGGGCAGGAGAACGTCCGACAGAAACAGGTCGGGCTTGCCGTAACGGGCGAGCTTTTCGAACGCCTCCTCGGCGCTGCCGGCGCTGACGATCCGATAGCCGAGCCGGGCCAGGTATTTCTCCACCATCGCGCGGATTTCGGGATCATCGTCGATGAGAAATACGTATTCGTTGCCCGACGGCACGGCGGTGACGTCCTCGCGCTCGCCGCGGGAAATCCCGGCGCCCTCCGCGCAAGGCAGGTAAAGACGGATCGTCGTGCCCTTGCCGACGACGCTGTCGATTGCGACCTGTCCGCCCGATTGACGCACGAAACCGTAAACCATGCTGAGGCCGAGGCCGGTGCCCTCGCCGGTCCGCTTGGTCGTGAAGAACGGCTCCCACACCCGGTCGAGCTGGTCCTTCGGAATGCCGCTGCCGGCATCCTGAATTTCGACCACGACATAGCGGCCGACCGCGACGGTGCCGGCTTCGCCCATGACGAAGTCGCGCTCGTCGCCCGAAAGGTAAGCCGAACTCGAAGAAATCCTGAGCTGTCCGCCGTCCGGCATCGCGTCGCGCGCGTTGATGGCGAGGTTGAGGATGGCGTTTTCGAGCTGGCCCGGATCGACCAGCGCGGGGGGAAGATCGAGCGCCGGATGCACCGAAACGATGACGTCTCCGCCCAGCGTGCGTCCCAGCATGTCGGCCATCGACGTCAGCAGTTCATTCACATCCACCGCCTGCGGTTGCAGCGCCTGCTTGCGCGAGAAGGCGAGCAGGCGCTGGGTCAGCTGGCTGCCGCGGCCGACGGCGCGCAGAATGGCATGGAGTTCCCGCTGGCTTTTCTGGTCATCCATGAGACGTTCGACAAGAAGTTCGGAATTGCCCTGGATCACGGCCAGAAGATTGTTGAAGTCGTGGGCGACGCCGCCCGTCAACTGGCCGATCGCCTCCATCTTCTGGGCCTGCTGAAGACGGTTTTCGGTCTCCAGGCGCGCGGCCATTTCCGTACGCAGGGAACGGTTCGCCATGTCGAGTTCCCCGGTGCGGTCGCGCACACGCGCCTCGAGATTGTCGCGGGCGGCCGAAAGGTCGGCCACCAGCAGGCGGTTTTCCTCCTGCAGACGCAGGGTGCGCACCAGCATGGCATTGCCTACCCGGGCCTGGCCGACCAGCAGGACCAGCAGCAGCAGGGTCATCAGGCCCATGGCGAGATGCATGCCGTCGCCGACCAGCAGGAAGGCCGCGGCAAGCGGCAATGCGGAGAAACAACCGAATACGTAGAAGGCGACCAGAACGGGGTAGGACATGACCGCGGCCGCCGACGTCGTGCCGGCGATGACAAAGGCGACGAAGACATGACCGGCGATGTCCGGCACCAGCCAGACGATCGAAGCGCAGGCGCCCCATAACGCGCCGGTGCAGGCCGAGCCGGCGACGAAATAGCGGGCCCAGCGCGCCGCCTCCCCCGTGCGGTCGCGACGGCGATAGGCATAGGCCGTCGCAAGCCGGGCCGTTGCGGCCAGCACATGCAGAAAAAGCCATCCGCCCAGAATCGCCGCGTCTATGCGGTTCCACATGACCGCAACGACGATCGCCGCGTTGATGGCGTTGCCGATGATGCGCTGGGGGAACGAATAAAGCTGGCGGACCTGTGCTTCGAAAATATGCGCGTCGGCCTCTGTCGTCGGGATCGCCGATGAATCGGTCTGAGGCGACATCGCTACTCCCCGCACCCGCCGTCCGCGAACAGCAACCGCTCACCGTCCGGCGTCCGGACGGCGAAACTAGAACGACATACGATACTGCACCGCGACGACATCGGCCGAAAGATCGTAATGGCCCCTGAGATTGCCCCTGAGCTGGTTGTTGGTATCCGTGCTCGTGCTCAGGCTCAACGTGGCTTCCTTGAAGAACAAACGAGTATAGCCGAAGTCGAAGAACGAATTACCCGAGATTTGATAGCGCGCGCCGAAGCTGATCCAGTAACGGTCCTCGTCCGGCACGCGGGGGGTCCGGGTATTGTCGGGCACCGGGGTCTGGTCGTAGGCGACGCCGCCGCGCAGCGTCCAGCGTTCATTCGCTTTATATGTCGCGCCCACGGAATAGAACATCGAATTGTTCCACTTCGAAACGATCACCGTGTCCGACTGCGAGGTATTGTCGAACTTGATGCGCAGTTCCTCCAGCCGGCTCCATGCGGTCCACGCGACTTCCGCCATCACGGCAAGCCGCGGCGAGATGTCGTGGTGGATGCCCGCCGACAGGGTTTCGGGCAGGTTGATCTCCGCCTTGATGCCGGAGCGCCTGAAGGCGCCGCTCGCCGAGGCAATGGAATTGCCGACGGAGCCGCCGTTGTTGAAATCCGCGCCGCCGTCGAGCCATGTGTGCAGTTTCGACCGATACCCCATGCCGACGCGGGTCGCGGGCATCGCCTGGTACAGGAAGCCGAGGTTGAAACCGAGCGCGATGTCGTCGCCTTCCGATGTCGCGGTTCCGTCGTTGGCGCCCGGCGTGCCGCCATAAGCGCTGGAGAACTGGGTGACGTCGAGCGTGCCGAAATCGACGGCGTTCGACAGCACGCCGCGGGTATAGGCGATCCGCATGCCGCCGCCTACCGACAGGTCGGGTGAGACCCGGTAGGCGACCACGGGATTGAAGTCGATCGTGCGGATATCGGACTTGATCGCGTGATAGCGCCCGACCCAGGTCGGATCGTATTTCGACACGAGGCCGAATGGCGCCGTCAGCGACATGCCGACGAACCAGTCCGGCGCCACCTGCCGGGAATAGTAAACGGCGGGCGCCAGCGAGTCGGGGCCGATATCGCCGCCGCCGTTACTACCGCTGATGGTGCCGCCGCCGACCATGGTGGCGCTGGTCTTGCTGAACGTGCCATGCGCAATGATGGCGGTTTCGGTGAAACTGAAATGCTCGCCCGCGTGGCGGACAAGACCGGCCGGGTTGTTGGCCATCGAGGTGATGTCCTCGGCCGCGGCCGTGGCCCCCGCATAGGCATTGCCCTGCCCGGTGGCCCCCGTCTCCCGCAGGGCGAAACCGGACGCGCGCGCCGCACCCGACGCCGCCAGCAGCATGATCAGGCCGCCCGCACAGCCCTTAACCAGAATCGACGCCATCAAACCGGGCCCCCCGCACCGCCCTCATCATGCAACAGATTGATGTAACGTCATGAACGGACGTTAACCATAATTTTCATTGGCCGGATGGTAGGCGGGCATTGGTTAACGATTTACCAACGCCGGGCCAGGGGGCGCGCGGCTCAGGGAAACAGCTTCTGGAACAGGTCCTGCGCCGGCTTGCGCGCGGCGTTGTGTTCCTCGGGCGACATCACATGAACCTTGGCCCCCGTCGTCGCCGGCATCACCGCCCGCATTTCGGGCAGCGGCTCGACATCGGGCCGGGCCGGCAGGTAGCGCGCATCGCGCAGGATCGTCTGGCCGTCCTTCGACAGCAGAAAGTCGATGAACAGCATCGCGGCATGGGGGTGCGGCGCCGCCTTCAGCATCATGACGTTTTCGTTGCGTCCGAGTAGCGGCGAGGGCGAGGAGGCGGCCACCGGCGCCCCCGCCGCGGCGCTGATGGCCACATGATGGAGCGCGGCCGAGACCATGACCGGAAATTCGCCGGCGATGACCTGGTCGAGAACGCTGCGGATCGACCCGCTGCCCCGGTGCACGCCCTGGGCGGCGAGCTTGTTGAAGTAGTCCATCGCGCGCGTCTCGCCCCAGGCCTTGCGCAGGATGGCGATCAGCAGCGGACCACCCGTTTCCGTGCTTTCCGCCCACACCAGCCTGCCTTTCCAGCGCGGATCGAGCAGGTCTTCCCACGTCTTCGGCGCGTCAGCCGCCGGTACGAGCCGCGTATTGTAGGCGATCGCGTTGTACGAAACGCGGATCGGCGCCCACATGCGGTCGGGATCGAGCAGTTCGCGCGGGTAGATCGCGAGTTCCGGCGAGGAGATCGCCTGGGCTATGGCGGCCTGTTTCATGACCGGCGCGGCCGACGCCACGACCACATCGGCGGAAGTGCGCCCGGCGCGATGTTCGGCGAACAGGCGCTGAACCAGCTTCGAGCTGCCGGCGCGCAGGTAGTCGAGACGCACGAAGGGATATTTCTTCTCGAAGGCGTCCTTGAGCGGCCGTACCGCCTGATGGACGATCAGCGTGGTGTAGAACATCAGGCGGCCTTCCCGGCGCGCGCCTGCTTCGAGAATGGCCGCGCGGTCGGGTCCCGACAGGTTGGCGATCTCTTCATTGCTGCGCGCCGCGGCCGGCGACGCAACCGCCGCAAGACAGACGAGAACCAGAATGATGCGTCCTGCCCGGCCCGTCATCTTCAGTTCACCCGGTATTTCGCGAGCTTCTTCGCGTCGATGCGCGCGCCGAAACCGGGCGCATCGGAGGGCTTCACGCCGCCATCGCGCATGACGAAGGAGCCCGCGAAAACGTCATCGGCGAGCTTCCGGAAGAAATGGGTTTCCGCCGGCCAGCGCGACAGCCAGGGGACCGCCGTATGCAAGTGCAGCCGCGGCATGGCGCCGATGCGCGATTCGGAATCGGTGCCGATGACCACGGGCAATCCCGCCGCTTCGGCGAGCGCCGCGATCTTGAGCGATTCGGTGATGCCGGTGCGCCTGAGCTTGATGCTGACCGCGCCCACGGCGCCGGCGCGGACCAGGTTCTGCACCTGGGCGAGCGACGTGCAGCTCTGGTCGCCCAGAAGCGCGATGGGCAGGCGGGCGGCCAGCCGCGCCATGCGCGCCTGATCGGGAAAGCGGCAGGGCTCCTCGATGAAGGAGACGCCGAAGGGCGCCAATTCGGGCAGCACCGTGAGCGCTTCCGTCTCGCTGTAGGAACCGTTGCAATCGACCCACACGATGCGCTCATCGCCCACCGCCCTGCGCACGGCGCGCACCATTTCCACGTCGGCGCGCGATCGCTTCCAGGTCTTGAGCTTGAGCGCCGAAAAGCCGCGCTTCTCGATCGCATCGACCGCCTCTTTCGTCTGCTCCTTCGCCGTATTGCCATGCACGATCCAGGCGAGCGGCACGCGCCGCGCCGGCCCGCCGCCGAGCAGCCGCCACACCGGCTGGCCGAGCAGCTTGCCCCTGATGTCCCACAGCGCCACGTCGATCAGCGCGAAGGCGGTACGCTGGCCCTTGACCTTGCCGATCAGGCCGAGCAGCCGATGGTGGTCGAAGGGATCGGCGCCTATCAGCAGCGGGGCGTAGAAATCGTCGATGACCGAGGCCAGCAGGGCCGGCGTCTCGCCCGACTGCGACGGGCGGCAGATACATTCGGCCAGACCTTCGGCCCCGTCGCGGGTGAGGATGCGCAGCAGAAGATACTGTCCGACCGCTTCCTTGACCGAGGCGAATTGCACCGCCTTGCGATAGGGCAGGTCGAGGCACCAGGTCTCGATCCGTTCGATGACATCGGCCACGTCGCCCCCCCTCGCCCGGCGCCTCAGTCGGCGCGCCCGGCGGCGGCCCTGCCCGCCTTTCGGCTGAACACGACGTTGCGCGTCTGGCCGGTGCAGGAAGGATAATTGTGAAAGAAGATTCCCATGATATCGCCCGAGGCATAAAGGCCGCGGATCGGCTGATCGGAGGAATTGAGCACGCGCGCATGCGGATCGACCGCGAGCCCGCCGAAGGTGAACGTAATGCCGCCCGAGACGGGATAGGCCCTGAACGGCGGCTCGTCGATCCGCTGCGCCCAGTTGGTCTTGTCCGGATCGAGGCCTCGCGTGCGCTTGCCATCGAGCCTTGAGGCATCGAAGGGCACGCCGTCCTCGACCGCGTCGTTGTAGCGCCGGACCGTGTCTTCCAGCACATCGGGATTGAGCCCGACCTTGGCGGCAAGATCGCGGATGGTCGCGGCTTCCGCCATCGTCGCCTCGAACGCGGCGCCGTGGCGGAACATGGCGATGCCCTTGCGATCGAATACCTGATAGGCGATGTTGCCCGGCTGCCCGCGCACGGCGCGGCCGGTCTTGGCGTAGGTGTAGGAATGGAAGGCCTCGCCTTCGTCGAAGAAGCGCAGGCCCAGCGCGTTCACCGTGATGCCGTGGCAGTAGTCGTAGCGGTTCATGCTGTTGCCCCGGCCGTCCTCGCGCACCGGGGTCTCGAACGCCGGCGCGCCGGCGTCGATCGGCGTCTGATGCGCGCCCTGCCAGTGGCCCGCCGCCTTCGCGCCCATGGCCAGAAGCATGGAAAGCACTTCGCCCGTATCGTGGCGCGAGCCGCGCACCTTGAGAAGATCCGCATTGTCGCCAAGGTAGCGCGCGCGCATCTCGGGGTTGGCCTGGAAGCCGCCGGCGCAGGCGACGACGGCACCGGCCGAAAGATCGTAGTCACGCGCTTGCGCGCAAACACGGACCCCGTCGATGCGCCGCGCCGTACCGTGAACCGCGGCAACGCGCGAGTCGAACCGGATGTCGATGCCGAGCCCTTCGGCGATGGCCCGCCACTGGCGAAGCTGGCCGATGCCGCCGCCCAGCGTCTGCACCACGCGGCCCGGCTCGAAATGAAAGCGCCCGCGCACGGTGGCGTATTTTTCCGGCACCCACCTGATGCCGGTCTCCAGCATCCAGTGCGCCCCCGCATTGGACCCGGCGACCAGCGCCTGGGCCAGCGCCGGATCGATCAGGCCCCGGGTCACGCGGTCGAGATCGGCCAGAAATTCCGCCGCCGTATAGGGGGGAATTTCCATCCGGTCGAATTCGTCGGCCGGCACATCGGGAATGAAGGCCCGCACCTCGTCCTTGCCCGCATGGCAGAAGCGGAATCCGGTATGGGAAAAGCGGGCGTTGCCGCCGTATTCGGCTTCCGGCGCCTTTTCCAGCATGACGACACGTTCGGCGCCCGCCTGGCGCGCGGAAACGGCGGCCTCGAACGCCGACGACCCGCCGCCGATCACGAGAACGTCGCAGCTTTCCTGACTGTTCATGCGGCTATCCCGGGGTCGCCTATTCCTGCGTCTTCTTTTTCTTCTTGGGCTTGGGGCCAAGCAGCGCTTCGGTCTTGTCGACGATGGCAA
>CAXRES010000175.1:0-6021 GCA_964229575.1 Alphaproteobacteria bacterium | reverse complement strand
CGTCCAGCCCTGGGTTTCATCGGGGTTTTCCGCAAGCTGCGCCTCGATCGCCTGGCCCATGCGGGCGAGCGCCTCCGGGTACGGCATCTGCGCCGCCGTCACGGTTTCGGGCGCCTTGGGGCGGCCGGCGAAGGGCTGGCCCGGCAGTTGCGGCTGGCCGAGCAGGAGATAGGCGATCCCGGCGGCCGCCGGCAGGGCGACGACCAGCGCCAGGGCGATTTTGCGCCCGATCGGGCTTTCGCCGCGCGCCTCGCGCGCCGGATCGCCTTCGAGCGCGCCAAGCGCGCGCCGTTCGATCTCGGTGCGCGCCGCGGCCGCTTCGTTCGCGCCGATCAGGCCGCGCTCCTCGTCGCGGGCGATTTCGGCCAGCTGGTCGCGGTAGACGGCGCGATCATAATCGGCGCGCGGGGCGTCTTCGGCGCGGGACCGCAAAAGCGGCCAGCCGAGCGCGACCACCGCGACCGCCGCCATCAGCCCGAGCGCGAGCGCCAGCATCAGCCGCCGCCTTTCTGCCCGGGGCCCAGCAGTTTTTCGAGCCGCGCGCGTTCTTCCGCGCTGAGCGGCGCCGCCGGCGCCCGGCCCGCGCGCCGGCGTGCGCGCGCGACCACGGCGGCGGCGGCAAGAATCAACAACACGAAGGGCGAGGCCCAGAGTGCTGCGGTCGTGCCCTTGAAGGGCGGCTTGAGCAGGACGAAGTCGCCGTAGCGGCGCGTGAGAAACGCGATGACCTGCTCCTCGCTGTCGCCCGCCTGCAAGCGTTCGCGCACGAGGGCGCGCAGATCGCGGGCCAGATCGGCGTCCGAATCGTCGATCGCCTGGTTCTGGCAGACCAGGCAGCGCAACTGTTTGAACAGATCGCGCGCGCGCGCTTCCCTGGCGGGATCGGCAAGCGCCTCGTCGGCGCCGACGGCGCGTGCGGGTGCCGGCGCCGCGAGCGCGCCGGCGGCAAGGAAGATTGCCAGAAGGATCGCCCGCGCCTTCATTTGGTCCCGCCTTCGGCCAGCAGCTTCTTCAGCACCGGCTCGATACGGTCGGGATAGTCGCCCGGATTGATCGGGCCGGTGTGCTTGAAGCGAATGATGCCTTTGGCGTCGATGATGAAGGTCTCCGGCACGCCATAGACGCCGAAGTCGATGGCGGCGCGTCCCTTGAGGTCGGAGGCGATCAGCGCATAAGGGTTGCCGAGTTCGGCCAGCCACTTCTTCGCGTCCTCGGGCTTGTCCTTGTAGTTGAGGCCGACGACGCGGACCTTCCTTTCCGCGGCGATGCGCATCAGCACCGGATGTTCCGCGCGGCAGGGCAGACACCAGGAGGCAAACACGTTGAACACGGTGACCGCCCCCCTGAGGTCGGCTTCCGTCACGCCGCCCTCACCGAGCAGGCGCGGCAATGAAAAGGCGGGCACCGGCCTGCCCACCAGCGGCGAGGGGATGATCGAAGGATCGCGGCCGCGGTCGGTCAGCAGCGCGTAGAACACCGCGGCGACGCCCGCCAGCGCCGCGACCGGGACGATGAACAGGAGCCGGCGCATGGGCTACGCCGCCCCCGCGGCCGTCGTGTCCGCGGCGCGGGTCTTGCGCGCCGGCGCGCCGACGCGATGGCGCCGGTCGGTCAGCGAGATCAGCCCGCCCAGCACCATGACGACGGCGCCGATCCAGATCCACGGCACCAGCGGGTTGTGATAAAGGCGCACCGTCCAGCCCGCCTTGCCGACGGTTCCGGGTTGCGGCGCCACCGCCTCGCCGATGACGGCGTAGAGATCGGCCATGAACGTCGTGTAGATCGCCGCTTCCGTCGTCGCCTGCGGCGGCGTGACGTAGGCGCGCCGTTCGGGGAACATGACGGTGACGGGCGCGCCCTTGCGCGTGACGATCATGGCGGCGCGTTCCGCCGTGTAATTGGGGCCGGGAATCCTTTCCACCCTGTCGAGCGCCACGCGGTAGCCCGCGATCTCCACCGCATCGCCCGGCGCCATGACCAGCACGCGCTCGGACTGCCAGGATGCGGACGCGGTGATGCCGAGAACGATCATCGCCATCGCCGCATGGGCCACGGTCATGCCGACGGCGGCGCGCGGCAGGTGGACAAGGCGGCTCGCGCTTTCGCGCCACGGCGCGCGGAACAGGCGGACGCGCTCGGCCAGTTCGGTGAGCGCGCCGGTGAAAAGCCAGCAGGCGAGGCCGAGGCCGAGCACGGCCATCAACGGCCCCTTGTTGAGCAGGATGGCGGCCGAGATCACAAGCCCGGTGACGATGGCGGCGGCGCGCAGGCGCGCCAGCACGCCCATCAGGTCGCCGCGCTTCCATGCCAGCATCGGGCCCACGCCCATCGCCGCGATCAGCGGCGCCATGATCGGCACGAAGGTCAGGTTGAAATAGGGCGCGCCGACCGAAACCTTGCCGGCGTCGAGCGCTTCGAGGATCAGCGGATAGAGCGTGCCGAGCAGGACCGTCGCCGTCGCGGTGGCGAGCAAAAGGTTGTTGAGCACGAGGCCGCCTTCGCGCGACACGGGCGCGAACAGGCCGCCCGTGCGAAGCGCGGGCGCGCGCCAGGCATAGAGCCCGAGGCTGCCGCCCGCGGCCAGCAGCAGCAGCGCCAGGATGAACAGGCCGCGGCCGGGGTCGCTGGCGAAGGTGTGGACCGAGGTCAGCACGCCCGAGCGCACCAGGAACGTGCCCATCAGGGCGAGGATGAAGGTGAGGATGGCGAGCAGGATGGTCCAGCTCTTGAGCGCGTCGCGCTTCTCGACCACGATCGCCGAATGGAGAAGCGCCGTTCCGGCGAGCCACGGCATGAAGGAAGCGTTCTCCACCGGATCCCAGAACCAGAAGCCGCCCCAGCCCAGTTCGTAATAGGCCCACCAGCTCCCCAATGCGATGCCCAGCGTCAACGCGCACCACGCGGCGAGCGTCCACGGCCTGACCCAGCGCGCCCCTGCGGCGTCGACCCGGCCTTCGATCAGCGCCGCCACGGCGAAGGCGAAGGCGACGGAAAACCCGACATAGCCGAGGTAGAGGAACGGCGGATGGAAGGCGAGCCCCGGGTCCTGCAGGATCGGGTTGAGCCCGCGCCCGTCGACGGGCGCGGGATCGGCGCGCAGGAACGGGTTCGACGTCGCCAGGATGAACAGCAGGAAGGCGAAACCGATCATGCCCTGCACGGCCAGCACGCGGGCGCGGAGCGCCGGCGGCAGGTTGCGCCCGAAGGCGGCGACGGCGGCGCCGAACAGCGCCAGGATCAGCACCCACAGCAGCATCGATCCTTCGTGGTTTCCCCAGACGCCCGCCACCTTGTAGAGCATCGGCTTGGCCGAATGGGAATTCTGCGCGACGTTGACGACGGAGAAATCCGACACCGCGAAAGCGTGCATCAGGCCGAAGAAGGCGGCCGCGACGAAGACGAACTGCGCGATGGCCGCGGCGCGGCCCGAATTCATAAGCCGCCCGTCGCCGCGCGCGGCGCCGATCAGCGGCACGACGCACTGATAGGCGGCAATCAGCGTGGCGACGATCAGGGCGAAGTGTCCGGCCTCATTGATCACGGCGTCTTTTCCTTCGGCGCGCCGTCGTCGGATGTTTGCGGCGTGCCGCCGTCGGATGCTTGCGGCGTGCCGCCGTCCGGCTTCCACTGGCCCGACTTCTTGATGGCGTCGGCCACCTCGCGCGGCATGTAGGTTTCGTCGTGCTTGGCCAGCACCTCGCGCGCTTCGAACACGGTTTCGCCGCCGCGCGCCGCAAGCCGGCCCTGCGCGACGACGCCCTGGCCCTCGCGGAACAGGTCGGGCAGGATGCCGCGATAGACGACGGCCAGCGAATGGGCGGTGTCGGTGACCGAAAAGCGCACCTCGTCGCCCGCCCGCGCCACGCTACCCTGTTCCACCAGCCCGCCGACGCGGATCATTCGATCCTTGGGGATATCGGCGCGCGTGGCGATTTCCGTCGGCGAATAGAAGAACACCAGGCTGTCGCGAAACGCGTTGAGGATCAGCGCCGCGGCGCCCGCCAGCACGACCGCGGCGGCGGCCAGCAGATAAAGCCGCCGTCGCCGCCTGGTCAGCGCGGGCCGCGGACGGGGGGCGGGCGCCGCGCTCATCGCCGATCCGCCTTGTCCGCCGCCTTTGTCGCAGCGCGTGCCTCGATCGCGACAAGTTCCGCCTCGGCGCGCCTGAGGCCCGTCAGGATGCGCCAGCCCATCGCCGCCAGCACGATCGCAGCGAAGGCGAAGGCCGGCCACACGTAGACGCCATAGCCGTTGAGCCTGAGAAGATCGAGAACCGCCTGCATCGCTAGCGGCCCTCCAGGGACAGGAGCGCCCGCGCCCTGCGCCGCGCGATCTCGGCCTGCACGGAAAGAATCAGCAGGGCCGCGAAACAGGCCATGAAGGCCGTGGCCATCAGCAGGAGAGGCCACAGCATCGACGGGTGGATCGCCGGTCCGCCCGCGCGCAGCACGGATGCCGGCTGGTGCAGCGTCGCCCACCATTCGACGGAAAACCTGATGATCGGAATGTTGACGAAGCCGACCAGCGCCAGCAGCGCCGCCGCGCGTTGCCCGCGTTCCTCGTCGTCGAAAGCGCCGCGCAGCGCCATCAGGCCGAGATAGAGGAAGAACAGCACGAGGACGGACGTGAGCCGCGCATCCCATACCCACCATGTGCCCCAGCTCGTCTTGCCCCACAGCATGCCGGTGACGAGGCAGATCGCCGTGAAGCCCGCGCCGAGCGGCGCCGCCGCGGCGGCGACGACATGGGCGAGCGGGTGCTTCCACACCAGCGCCACGGCCGAAAAGACGGCGATCACCGTGTAGGCGGCGAGCGCCATCCAGGCGGCGGGCACGTGGACGTACATGATGCGCACCGAATCGCCCTGCTGGTAGTCGGCGGGCGAAACGAAAAGGGCGAGCCACAGGCCGATCCCGCCCGCGCCGGCGGCCACGGCCCAGCACCACGGCACCAGGGGGCCGCAGGTGCGCATGAAACGCGCGGGATTGGCGAGGAAGTTGAGCATCTCTACCGGATCGCCTGTCGCAATGCCGCCGCCGCGGCGAAGGGGGTCAGCGCCAGCGCCGCCAGCAGGAAGCCGGCCAGCGCCATCAGGCGCGCGTCCGCGTTCATGCCCGAAAGCGCGGCATCGACCGCGGCGACGCCGAAGATCAGCACGGGAATATAAAGCGGCAGCACCAGAAGGGAAATCAGCACGCCGCCGCGCCGCGCGCCCAGTGTCAGCGCCGCGCCGACGGCGCCGATCAGCGTCAGCGTCGGGGTGCCGAGCGCAAGTGCCAGAACGAGCGGCCCGAAGGCCGCTGCGGGAAGATTGAGCATGAGGCCGAGCGCCGGCGCGGCAAGGATCAGCGGCAGGCCGGTCGTGACCCAGTGGGCCGCTGCCTTGGCCAGCACGACGAGTTCGAGCGGCATGTCGGTCATCATCAACCCGTCCAGGCTGCCGTCCTCGAAATCGGCGGCGAACAGGCGAGCGAGCGCCAGCATGGCGGCCAGCAGCGCCGTCACCCAGATCAGGCCCGATGCCGCGCGCGCGAGCCGCGCCGGATCGCCGCCGAGCCCGAAGCCGAACAGCAGCGCCGCCAGCACGAAGAACCCGACCACGGTCAAGGTATCGGCGCCGCGCCGCCAGGCCAGCCGCAGGTCGTTGCAGGCGATGGCGAGGAGGACGTCCATCACGCCTCCTCGTCCAGCGCGAGGCCGCGATAGAACGGATCGGCGAGATCGCTTCCGGCGAAGCGCGCGATCTCAAGGACTTCGGCGCCCGGTGCCGCGATCTCGCCGTGGGTGGCGATCACCGCGATGCCGCCCGATGCGCGATGCGCGGCAAGGGCCGCCTCGAAGGCGCGCAAGGTCGCGGCATCGAGCGAGGTCGTCGGCTCGTCGAGCAGCCAGACCGGCCGCCCGCTCGCCATGACGCGGGCGAGCGCCACGCGGCGCCGCTGTCCGGCGGACAGGTAGCGGCACTGCGTCTGCGCGAGCGGCGCCAGCGCATAAGCGCCGACCGCCCGCGCCAGGCAGGAT
>CAXRES010000174.1:0-3082 GCA_964229575.1 Alphaproteobacteria bacterium | reverse complement strand
CGTCGCGCCGGAAGCCGCAGGCTGATCGGCCGCCGGCGCCTTGGCTGCGCCGGGCGGCGCTTCGGGCGTCGCCGGCTTCATCGCCTGGGGAACCTGCGGCACGAGGTCCGCGATCTTTTCGTCGCGCGAGGAGACGTAGTACCAGCCGCCATAGGCGGCAACCACGAGGATCATGGAGATGAACAGGAGCGCGCCACGCGGGATCCGGCTTTCGGCGACCGGCTCGGGAAAATTGAGCGCCGCTTTATCGGCTTCGCCCTCGCGCTCGCCCTTGAACAGGCGCACCGCCTGTTCGCCATTGAGACCGAGGAAATTGGCATAGGACCGCACGAAGCCGATGGCGTAGGTCGGCCCCGGCAGGCGGGAAACGTCCCCCGATTCGATGGCGGCGAGATAGATGTCGCGGATGCGCAGGTGCGCGGCGATATCGGCGATTTCGAGGCCGCGCGCGGCACGCATGTTGGCGAGCACTTCACCCACCCTGGCCTCGCCGCGCTCGACGGCGGCAAAGTCCTCGTCTTGGGCGCCCGAGGCTTCGGGCAACAACTTGCGCCTTGAGGGTTCGTCGGCCATCGCCATCCCCGGTAAAAAGCACCATCCCCCCGGCACGGCGAACCGCCCGGAAACGATGGATTTCCCACAGAAAACAGTGATTTGTTAGCGCATATCGCAGCCCCGGCGCAATCGCCATCTGGCCGCAACAGGCCAAGCCTGCGCAAAAGGCAGGCTTTAGACCGGAATCTGGTGGTCCCGGGCGAAGGCCCGGAGCTTGTCGCGCAGGCTGTGGTCGGGGGCATCGAGCACGCTTTTGAGGTATTCGGCGAGCAGCCTGAACCGCAGGGCGCGCAGCATGGACTTGACCGGGCCGATCGCGCCCGCCGTCATCGACAGCGAGCGCACCCCGAGCCCGATGAGCGCCATCGCTTCGAGCGGACGGCCCGCCATCTCGCCGCAGACCGAGACCGGCACCCCCGCCTTGTCGGCCGCCGCCACCAGATCGCGCATCACCCGCAGAACGACCGGCGAAAGGGCGTCGTAACGGCCCGCCAGACGCGGGTTGCCGCGGTCGGAGGCGAACAGGAACTGGATCAGGTCGTTCGATCCCACCGAAAGGAAATCGACGCGCGCGAGCAGTTCGGGGAGTTGCCAGAGCAGCGCCGGGACTTCCACCATCGCGCCGATGGCGATGCTGCGCGGCAGCTTGCCGCCGGCCTTCTCCTCACGCTTGAGTTCGAGGTCGACGACGGCGCGGGCGCGCTGGAGTTCGCTGACCTCGGCGATCATCGGGAACATCAGGGCGAGCGGCCGGCCGTTGGCGGCGCGAACCAGCGCCCGCACCTGCTGACGCAGCATCGCCGGACGGTCGAGCGTCATGCGCATGGCGCG
Organism: Alphaproteobacteria bacterium; assembly: GCA_964229575.1. Taxonomy (GTDB): domain Bacteria; phylum Pseudomonadota; class Alphaproteobacteria; order SMXQ01; family SMXQ01; genus WHSO01. Next base: position 1,696 of record CAXRES010000174.1, on the reverse strand, counting down.
CCAGCCGAGTGCCGGGTTCTCCCCCGCTTCCTTGGCGAAATAGGGCAACGCCTTGTCGCCGCCGACATCGAGCGTGCGAAAGACCACCGGCTTGCCTTCCGCGTGATCGAAAATGTTGCGATAGAGCGCCGTCTGCGCCGCGACGTCGGGATAGGCGGCGCGCACCATGAACGGGATTTCGGTGCGGAACAGGCCGATGCCGTCGGCCCCCGTGGCATGGATCTGCGGCACGTCGATCTCGAGGCCGGCATTGATGTTGAGCGACACCGCTACGCCGTCAATCGTGATCGACGGCGCATCGCGCAACTGGGCAAAGGCCTCTCGGCGCAGGGCGCGCAGACGCAGGGTTTCACCGAAGGACTGCACCGCTTCGTCGGAGGGGCGCACGAAGACCTGGGCATTGTCGCCGTCGACGATGACCGTGTCGCCGTGCTGGATGCGGTTGAGCAGACCCTTGACCTGGGCGATCACCGGGATGTCGAGAGCGCGCGCGACGATGGACACGTGCGCGGTGGCCGAGCCTTCCTCCATGATCAGCGCGCGCAGCTTGCGCGAATCGTAATCGAGCAGCTCCGCCGGCCCCATGACGCGGCAGACGACGACCGTGTCGTCCGGCAGGTCGGCGTTGCCGGCGGCATTGCCGCCGGTCAGTTGCAGGAGCAGGCGCACGGCCAGGTCCTCAAGATCGGCGAGCCGCTCGCGCAGGTAAGGATCGGTGATCTGGCTCATGCGCAGGCGGGTGTTTTCACGCACCTGCTGGACGCCGGCTTCGGCCGTGAGGCCCGAGGCGATCGCATCGCGGATGCGGCTGACCCAGCCCGCATCGGCGGCGATCATGCGGTAGGTCTCCAGCACGTCGCGGTGCTCGCCCTGCTGGGCAAGCTCGCCCGAGCCGAACAGGCGGTCGAGGTTCTGATGCACCTTCTCAAGCGCGGCGTCGAGACGCCTCAGTTCCGCTTCGGGGTCCTCGGCGACGAGCTGGCGGATGACGACGTCGGCGCGATGCACCACCGCCTTGCCGAGCGAGATGCCGCCACTGACCTGCACGCCGTCGAGCCGTACGGGCAGAACGGCGTTGCCGTCGGCGGGCGCGGTTTCCTCGGGACTGACGATGCCGCTGCCCGAAACCAGCTCGGCCAGAACCATGGCGACGGTTTCCATCGCCTCGATTTCTTCTTCGGTGTAATGGCGCTGGGTGCGGTTCTGCACGACGACGACGCCGACCACGCGCCCCTGGCGCAGCATCGGCACGCCCATGAAGGAGTGGTAGGGATCTTCGCCGGTTTCCGGCCGGTAGACGAAGGCGGGGTGTGACTGGGCATCGGCCAGCGTCAGCGGCTGGGCGTGGGCGGCGACCTCGCCGACCAGGCCTTCGCCGACCCGCAGGCGCGTGTTATGCACGGCTTCCGGGTTGAGGCCTTCGGTGGCGAACAGTTCGAGCACCTCGCCCGCGCGCAGGACGTAGATCGAGCAGACCTCCGCCACCATGTCGGAGGCGATGATGCGCACCACCTGGTCCAGTTTGGACTGGGGCTGCGCCTCGCTTGCCATGACGTCCCGGATTCGTCGCAGCAGCCGCCGGGGCCCCACCACGGATGGGACGGGCTGCATTATTCGGCGGCCTCTGATCGGTATCTGGTCATGAGCACATCGACGGCCTGGTCCACCAGTGCGCCGATGATATCGGCGCAGGGTT
>CAXRES010000173.1:0-52253 GCA_964229575.1 Alphaproteobacteria bacterium | reverse complement strand
AACGTCCCGAGGGCCAAAAAAAATCGTTCGAGGCGAAATTTTTCCGGGGGGCGGGGAACGCCGCCGATGCTTCCGAAGCGGGAAGGGACGGCGCGCGCAGCCGTCATCGCCGGCGACACCGGATGCTCTTGCGCCAGGCTGTTTCGTGAGCGATGCGGGCTCGTCGTCGATCGTTCGGCGCGACGACGAACGGCGCGTTCGATCCCGTATCCCGTCGTTGCGATCACGACTTCGCGGGCGCGCTCTCGCGCAATGGCGCGGGCCGCGGCGCGCGCCGGCGGCTCCGGCTTGAACGCAAGGAAATCCAAGGCTTTTGCCCGGATCGATGCATGACGGCCGAGACTCGTTTTCGGCCGTGTCGTCGATGCCGCGAAGGGTGCCGCGGGAATTTCGCGCGCGCGCTCTTTCGATGCGCGGCGGACGTCGGACAACGGTGCGAACATGATCGCGAACGTCAGGAAACGAATCGCGCGGCGCGAAGGTGTCGGGAGCGCCGACGAAACGATTCACGAATCGATTCGGCGCGTCATCCCGGTCCAAAACGGCGGCTAAAAAATCTGGAGGGGCATTGCAAGTGTTTTCTTGCCAATGACCTCGTTAATAGTTCATTATCCTTTCCACGCCGATTATTCGGCGGCAGTTTGTGTAAGCGTATGCGTACATCACCGCGTTCATGTTCAATGCGTTTGTCACCGCACTGCGATGCGGTAACCCTCGAAGGAGGATTGACTATGAAGAAGCCTGCGAAGAAGAAGACTGCGAAGCGTAAGACTGCAAAGCGCAAGAAGACTGCGAAGCGCAAGAAGGCCACGAAGCGTAAGGCTTCGGCTCGCCGCGCTCCCGCCAAGCGCAAGCGCGTTGCGAAGAAGAGCAAGTAATCAACCGTGACGAAGGCGCCTTCGCGCAGAGGCCCCAAGACCGGTAGCCGGCCAAAGGCTGGAGCTGCAAAGGCAGGGGTTTCGAGGAAGGCGCTGGAGCGGTTGAACCGAGTAAACGAGCGGGCGTCGGCACCCAGGGTGCCGGCGCCCGTTTCGTTTTTGAACCGGCCGAGTTTCGGCATCCCGCTGGCGCGCGAGCAGTGCTACGTCTGCTGGATGACGGCGCCGGCCAGCCCGCCGCCCATGCCCATGTCGCCGGAAAAGCTGCGCATGGTCCACCACCGCTATCTTGTGGACCTGGAACGCCGGGGCATCCTTTTCGCCGCCGGCCCCTTCGTCAACGAGAAGGGCGACCGGGTCGGCCTCGGCATGATCATCATTCGTGCCCGTTCGACGGCCGAGGCGACGAAGATCGCCATGCGCGAGCCCTATACCAAAGCCGGCCAGCGGGTCATGACGATCACCCCCTGGCAGCGCAACGAGGGCAGCCTTCGCCTGTCGCTCAATCTCGCCGACGGCGAACTCAGGATCGACAGCCGCAGCTATTCCATCACGCCCAAGGCCAAAACCAAGGCCAAGGCCAAAGCCAAAGCCCGTTAGGCCGTCCGTCTTCGACGCGCGCGCCGGCGTTTCCGGGCTGCTCCTTTGGCGGCGCTATTCCGGGTTTCCGATCTCCAGAAAAACTGTTGTTTTCCCGGTACGGGGAAGGCACGATTTGGCGCAACAAAACCGGGGGGTCGTTTCCCCTCATATAAAGCCGCGCGCCAAAGGCGCACGGCCCTGAACAGGCGGGACAGGCGTATGGCGGGCATGCTCGAAATCCGTGATCTTTCCAAGCATTACCGGCGCGAAGACGGCTCGGGGGTCCATGCCCTCGATCATGTGTCGCTGTCGGTCGCCGAGGGCGAATTCGTTTCCGTCATCGGTCCTTCGGGGTGCGGCAAGTCGACCCTTTTTTCCATCATCGGGGGCCTGGCCGGGGACTACGAAGGCGACGTCCTGGTCGACGGCCAGCGGGTGCGCGGGACGCATCGCGACATCGGCATGGTGTTCCAGGAGGAATCGACCTTTCCCTGGCGCACGACCCTGGAGAACGTCGCTTTTCCGCTCGAGATCGCCGGCATGCCCAGGGCCGAGAGGGAAGCGGCAGCGCGGCGTTTCATCCGGCTCGTCGGGCTCGAAGGTTTCGAGGACCGCTATCCCTCCGAACTTTCCGGCGGCATGAAGCAGCGTACGGCGATCGCCCGCACGCTCGCCTTCAGTCCCAAGATCATGCTGATGGACGAGCCGTTCGGCGCGCTCGATGAGCAAACCCGTATGCTGCTCGGCGACAAGATCCTGCAGATCTGGCGCGAGTTGAAGCAGACGACGCTGCTGATCACCCACAACATCACCGAGGCCGTGCAGCTGTCCGACCGCGTCGTGGTGATGACCTTCCGGCCTGGTCGCATCAAGGAGGTCATCTCCATCGACCTGCCGCGGCCGCGCTCCTCGGAAATCATCTCGACCGACGCGTTCGGCCGCTATGTCGGCGCCATCTGGCAGCTCCTGCGCGAGGAAGCCACGCTCGGCATGGTCGAAAAGGAAAAAATCGCGGGCTAGGGGCGGCGCTCCCGGCCCTCGTCGTTCCGGACATAAAACGCAAAAAATCACAGAAGGAGGCATCAACATGAAATTCGCAGCAAAAGTGCTCGTTTCGGCCGCCGCGCTCGCGGCCTCCGTATCGCTGGCGGCGACGTCTTTCGCCGCCGACAAGGTCCGCATCGCGGGCAGCCAGCAGGGCAACTGGTCGACGGCCATGCCCGTCTGGGGCCAGACCCAGGGCTTCTTCAAGGCCGAGAATCTGGACGTGGAAGTGGTGTGGACGGCCGGCGGCTCCGACGCCCAGCAGGCGATCATCTCGGGCGCGGCGGACGTCGCGCTGCAGACCGGCACGCTCGGCGTGATCGCGGCCTATGTGAAGGGCGCGCCGATCCGCGTCATCGGCGCCTCGATGACCGGCTCGGGCGGGCTGTTCTGGTACGTCAAGGCGGCGAGCCCGATCAAGACCCTGAAGGACGCGGGCCCCAACACCACCGTCGCCTTCTCGCGGCCGGGCTCCTCGACGAACCTCGTCGCCGCGGCGCTGCTCAAGCATCACAACTCGCCGGCCAAGCTGGTTTCCGCCGGTTCGGTCACCGCCACCATGACCCAGGTCATGTCGGGGCAGATCGACATCGGCTGGACCTCGCCGCCGACGGGGCTCGACAAGCTCAAGGCCGGCGAGATTCGCGTGGTGGCCGAAGGCGACGAGGTGCCGAGCGTGCGCGAGCAGACCATCCGCGTGCATGCGGCCAACGCCAACTGGATGAAAAAGAATCCCGACGTCGCGCTCCGCCTGATGCGCGCCCTGTGGAAGGCCCATGAATACGCCTACACGCAGAAGGGCATGGAAGAGTACGTCAAGTACGGCAAGCTGCCGATAGAGCTGGTCGAACAGGTGGCCAAGTACGCGCCGCTCAAGGCGCATTCCTTCTGGCCGGTCGGCGGCATGGACCAGACTATGCAAGAGGCGATCGAGGCCAAGCGGATCAAGAAGCCGCTCACCAAGGCGCAGCTCGATGACCTGATCCAGGTCGTCTACAAGCCGAACGTGAAGTAAGGAAATCGAGGGGAACCGGGCCATGAAAAGCGGCACCAAGGTCCTGTTGACCGGGCTCGGTTCCCTCGCCGTCCTCATCGCGCTCGCCGAGTTTTCCGTCGCGGCGGGCTGGGTGAACAAGTTCATCCTCGCCCCCCCGACGGAGATATGGGAGGCGACGATCGAAATTTTCGCCGGGGAAAAGCCGTTGATGGCCGCATGGGCGACGCTGTCGACGACGTTTTCGGCGATCCTGCTTGCCATAGCGACGGGCCTGCCGGCGGGCTGGGCGCTGTGGCGCTACCAGACCTTCGGGCGGGCGTATGAAGGCTGGTTGGGCGCGCTCTTCGCCTCGCCCAAGCTGCTGCTTTACCCGCTGTTCCTCGTCCTGCTCGGGCGCAATCTCGGCACGCTGCTGGTGATGGGCTGGCTGACGGCGACGGTGCCGATTATCCTCAAGACCCGCGAAGGGCTGATGACGGTGTCGCCCGTCCTGCTCAATGTCGGCAAGAGCTTCAACCTGACGCCTCGGCAGATCCTGTGGAAGATCATGCTGCCCTCGGCCATTCCCGTGATCTTCACCGGCATCCGCCTCAGCATGATCTACACGCTGATCGCCATCGTGGCGCTCGAATTCCTGCTCAATTTCGACGGGCTCGGCGGTCTGGTCGGCGAGATGTACGACCGCTACAACATTCCCGGCATGTACGCGGCGATCGCCTTCGTCATCATCCTGAGCCTCGTTTATTTCCGTATTCTGCAAAGGATCCAGACATGGCTGAGATCGGTGTAGGCGCCCGGGCGGAGCCGGGTTCGGGGTTGCTCGGACGGGTCAGCGCGGAAACGCGCATCCAGGTCGCGACCTTTCTCGGCATCTGGGCGGCGTGGGAAGCGCTGGCGCGCTCGGGCCTGTTCTACCGCGACATCGTGCCGTCGTCGCTGAAGGTGATGGCGGAAACCTGGGCGCTGCTGCTCGACAAGGAGTTCTATCATCACCTCGGCGTGACGACCTACGAAGTGCTTGCGGGATTTGCCATCGGATCGCTTGCCGGCATCGGGCTCGGCATCCTGTTCGGCGCGCGTCGCTTCCTCGGCCGCGTCATGGACGGCTATATCCTCGCCATCGCGCCGGCGCCCAAGGTCGTTTTCCTGCCCATCCTGATGGTGATGTTCGGCATCGGCACCGGGTCCAAGGTGGCGATGGCGGCGCTGTCGGCCTTCTTTCCGGTCGTGCTGTCGACGGTCGCCGGCATGCACCTGATCAACCCGACCTACATCAAGGTCGGGCGCACCTTCAACGCGTCGGCCTGGCAGATGGTGACGAAGGTCTACCTGCCGTCGCTGGTTCTGCCGGTGGTCACGGGCCTGCGGCTCGGGCTCGGCGTCGCGATCATCGGCACGCTGATCGCCGAGATCAAGCTGTCCAAGGCGGGACTGGGATTCCTCGCCAACTATTTCTACGAGCGCTTCTGGATCCCGAAGATGTATGCCGTGATCCTGATCATCTTCGTGCTGTCGATCGCGGCCAACGCGCTGATGACCTGGCTGCACGACCGCATGACCCGGCGCGGCATGCCGCGGGTCGAAGTCGCGGGCGCGGCCTAAGCGCCGCGGCGCCCTTTTCCCGTCAGTCGCAGGAGACGGAAGACGCCGTGGTCCTGTCGCCGAGGTAGGCGATGGCGCAGGTCATGCCGGCTTTCAGCGCCTTCGCCTCGGCCTCCTTGCCGCCGATCGTGACCTTCGTGCGCTCGCGGTCGACGATGACGGTTTCCGTCCTGCCGCCGTCGGTCAGCGTCATGGCGAAGCGGCCTTTCTTGCCCGGAGCGCCGAGCGTGGCGCGCACCGTCTTGAACTTGACCTTGGTGAGCTGCCTGGGCGGCGTCTGCAATTCGTTGATCCGGGCGATCAGCGCGGGCGGCAGCGCATAGGCGCGCTCGACCAGTTGCGCGAGGCGTTCGGGCGCCACCGGGTCGACCTCGAGCCGGCTCTTTGCCGCGTCGGCGACGAAGGCCGGATCCTTCATCGTGTCCATGAACGCCTTGCGAAGAGCCGCCAGCCGGTCCGCCGGCACGCCCGGCGTGGTGATGAAGGGGCGGCCGAATTCATAATTGAGGAAAACGGTTTCGAGCACGCGTCGCTCGTCGTCGTTGCGCGCGAAATCGAGCGCCAGCGGAACATCCGGCAGGTCCGGGGCCTTGCGCAGGCCCATCTGGAACAGGATGATCAGCTTCTTGTCCTTGAGCCAGTCCGGATGGTCGGCCTTGAGGCCGAACCAGGTGTAGTCGATGCGCCCATGGACTTCGCCGCGTTCCATGGCGAGGTCGACCTCGCTGCCTGAAAGGTAGCCGGCGACGACGTTGAAGCGCATGCCGAGGAGACCGCGGAACAGATAGGGGTGCGTCACCATCGGCGTCGAGGTGCCGACGCCGCCCACCGTCAGGTCGGTGGTGAACAGATCCTTGTGGGACTTGACCGGCGCGTCGTGCCAGGCGACGCCGACGGACGTCGTCGAGGCGATCGAGCCCAGCCAGTTGAACTTGCGCGCGTCGAATTGCGCCTTGCTCTTGGCGCCTTCGAACAGCGGGTCGAAGGAAATGAAGCTGTGGATGGCCGAAACGACGGAACCGTCCTTGGGCGCCACGTTGTAGACGTAGTTGACGGCGCGCTTGCCGCCGGCGCCGGGCATGTTCTGTACGACGATGCCGGGATTGCCCGGAACATGCCGGCTGAAATGACGGCCGAGCGCGCGGGCCGGAAGGTCGTAGCCGCCGCCCGCGGCGGTCGGCACGATCAGCGTCACGCGTTTGCCCTTGTAGAAATCGCCGACAGCGTCGGCTTTGGCGGCGGCAATGGGGGCGGCAAGCGCCAGCGCCGCGCCGACGGCGGCGATGAGGAAACCGGACGGAATACGAGTGTTGGCCATGATGCGCTCTCCCCTGAATGTCGTTCTCGCGGCGGCCTCTCGGCCACCCTGCGCCGTTGCCGCCATTCTAGCCAATGCCTGCCCGGGCGGGAGCAAATTTTTGAATATCAGAAGCCATTTTGAAGTTATAGGATAGCCGCCGAAGCGTTGCGGTGCGAGCCTCCCGGCGGGACATCGCCGGCGGAAGGGTTATCGAGGATGAGCGTATCCGGTCCGGAATTACGAAACGCGGCGCCCGATCGGGGCGAAATCCTCGCCCGTGCCCGGGCTCTCGCCCCGCGCCTGCGCGAAAGGGCGGAAGAGGCCCGCAAGCTGCGCCGCGTGCCCGACGCGACGATGGCCGATTACGACGCAGCGGGAATCATCCGGCTGGCCCAGCCGGCGCGCTTCGGCGGTTACGAAATGGGTTGGGACATCCTCTGCGAGGTGACGCAGATTCTTGCCGCGGCCGACGGCTCCCAGGCCTGGATCGCGCGCATCATGGCCGACCACGCCCAGATGGTGGCGACCTTCCCCGCCGGGGCCCAGGATGACGTCTGGGGAAAGAATCACCTCGCGCATGTTTCGGCGGCCTTCGATCCGGTCGGTCGTGCGCGGCCCGTGGATGGCGGCTTCCGTTTCTCGGGGCGTCACGGCTTTTCTTCCGGCGTCGATCATGCCCAGTGGGCGATCTGCGGCGGCTACATCGTCAAGGACGACGAAAGCCTCGACGGCCCGCATTTTTTCCTGCTGCCGCGCGCGGATTTCACCATCATCGACGACTGGCACACGATGGGGCTGGAGGGGACCGGCTCCAAGAGCTTCGAAGTGAAGGACGCCTTCGTGCCCGAGTACCGCCGATTGGACGGCGCGCTCGCCCGGGTGGGCCAGGGGCCGGGGACGGCGATCAACCGGGCGGCCGTCTACCGCACGCCGCGCGGCGGCATCACATCGACCGGATTCGCGGCCCTTGCCGTCGGCATGGCCAGGGGCGTCCTCGAAGAGTGGCTCGCCTACACGGCGCCGAGAAAGTCGCGAGGCATTTCCGTCGGCGATCAGCCGGGCACCCGGATGACGGCGGCGCGCGCCAGCGCCGAGATCGACGCGGCCGAGGCGCTCTACCTCGGCACCATCCGCAGCGCCATGACGGTGCTGGAAGCGGGCGGCAAGCTGTCGGAGATGGACCTGATGACGTCGCGGCGCAACGTCGCCTATGCCTGCCAGCTCGCGCTCAAGGCGGGCACGCGGCTGTTCAACGCCGCGGGTGGCCGCGCGCTGTACCAGGGCAACGGCATCGAGCGGCAGTACCGCAACCTGCTCGGCGCCGTGTCGCACCACGGCGTGCAATGGGACGTCGCCGCGATGGGCTTCGGCGAAATGCTGCTCGGCCGGTACGGCACGTCCTAGGCGAATCATCGGGACGGATCGGAGATACGGGAAAAATTCCATGAACGAAGCGGCGGACAAGAAACGGATCGGGATCGATCCCTACCTCGACTGGATCAAGGCCGAGGGCATCCCCGTGGTCAACGACGAGGCGATCTACCTCTTCGACGTCGAAACCAGGCCGTGGCCGCGTTTCGGAGTGAACGGGGCGGCCTGCCATTGCGTCGGGCGCGGCGATTTCGCCAGCATGTTCCTGTTCGACATTCCCCCGGGCGGCTCGATGACGCCCCAGCGCCACCTGTACGAAGAAATCATCTACGTGCTGGAAGGGTCGGGCTCCACGCAGGTCGAGATGCCCGACGGGACAAAGCGCAGCTTCGAATGGGGGCCGCGCTCGCTGTTCTCGGTGCCGATCAATGCCAGGCACCGGCACTTCAACGGCAGCGGCCAGAAGCGCGCGCTCATCGTCGCCTCGACCGACATGCCGCTGATCATGAACATCTTCCGCAACGACCGCTTCATTTTCGACACGCCCTTCGATTTCGCCGAGCGCTTCGGGCGGAGCGATCACTGGGACGGCGGCGGCGATCTCGTGCTGATCCGTCCGGGCAACAACCTGTGGGAAACCAACTTCGTGCCCGATCTGGACAAGATCGAGCTGACCAAATGGGACGAGCGTGGCGCCGGATCGTCGATCATCCTGTTCATGCTGGCCGACGGCAACATGCACGCGCACATCTCGGAAATGCCGACGGGCACTTACAAGAAGGCCCACCGTCACGGGGCGGGCGCCCATGTGATGATCGTCTCGGGCACCGGCTATTCGCTGTTCTGGTGGGACGACGCCCAGGACTTCAAGCGTCTGGACTGGCGCCACGGCATGGTCTTTCCGCCTGTCGAAGGCCAGTGGCACCAGCATTTCAATACGGGATCGAGGCCGACGCGCTATCTGGCGACGTCGGTCGGCAGCATTCGCTACCCGATGACGGCGCGCAAGCGGCGCTCTACCGGGACCACCACGGACGGTGCCAAGATCGCGGTCGCCACCAGCGTCAAGCAGGGCGGCGACCAGATCGACTACGAAGACCAGGACCCGCGCATCCACCGGATGTTCGTCGAGGAATGCCGCAGGAACGGCGGCACGCCGATGATGGACAGGTATTTCCATGACGACGGCCGGCCGAAGGTCGTCCTTCCCGCGAAGTAGGGCGGGCGGCGGCAGGGATACGGAACTCCAGCGCGATGACGCCAGCGGACAGCGGGACGGGGCAGGGGGGCGGAGCCGCCTTTTCTGATGGGCGCGGCGGCGGCGCGGGTCGCGTCAACGTCCATCACCATTTCCTGCCCGTCGCCTACATGGACGCCATCGGCGACCGCCTGGCGCCGGGCCGTGGCCGGCAGAGGGCGGCAAGCTGGACGCCCGAGGCGGATATCGAGCAGATGGACGCGGCCGGCGTCGATGTCACCATCGCCTCGGTGCCGATCCCGGGTGTGTGGTTCGGCGAAGCGGGGCCCGCGCGCAAGCTCGCGCGGCTGTGGAACGAATTCGCCGCCGGCGTGGCGCGCGACCATCCGGCCCGCTTCGGCTTCTTCGCCACGATCGCGCCGCCCGATGTCGACGGCAGCCTGGCCGAGATCGCCTACGCGCTCGATGTTCTGAAGGCCGACGGCATCGCGCTCCTGTCGAGCTACGACGGGCATTGGCTGGGCGATCCGGCCTTCGCGCCGGTGATGGAAGAACTCGATCGCCGCAAGGCCGTCGTCTTCGTCCATCCGGCATCGCTGCCGGAGGACATCGGGCCGGAGGGCATTAAGTCGCACGTCCTCGAAGGCCCGTTCGATACGACGCGCACGGTGTTCAGCCTGCTCAACGCCGGGGTGCTGTCGCGCCTGCCCGATATCCGCTTCATCTTCGCCCACGGCGGCGGCGCCGTGCCCTATCTGGCCGGAAGGGTCCGGACGCTGTCGCCCCGCACCGGCGACATGACGCCCGAGCGCATCGGCGAACTTCTGGCCAGGCTTCATTACGACACGGCGCTCGTGCTTGATGCGCCGGCGCTTGCCGCGCTCATCGCCTTCGCGCCGCCCTCGCAGGTCTTGCTCGGTTTCGATTCGCCGATCCTGACCCCGTCCAATGCGGTCAGGGCGTGGTCGGCGATCGCCATGGACGAGGGGCTGCGCCGGCGCATCGAGCGGACCAATGTCGAAGCCCTGCTGCCGCGTTTGAAACTCGCGGGCGCGCGGCTGCGTTGAGAACATCATCGGAGAGAGCACATGAAGATATTCCTGACCGGCGCTTCCGGCTACGCGGGCTTCCATGCGGCCCTGCATCTTGCCGCCTTAGGTCATGCGGTGACCGGCGTCGTCCGCCATCCCGAGCAGCCGCGCCTCGAAGAATTGCGCCGCCATGAGATCAGGCTGATCCACGGCGACGTCGCCGAGCCCGACAGCTACCGCAGGGAGATGGAGGACTGCGACGCCATCGTCCACACCATGCTCGACAAGAAGCGGCATTTCGAGACCGACCGCGCCTTCTTCGCCGCGCTGGAAGGCCTGAGCCCGCGCAAGGTCCGCCGGCGCCTCGTGTATACGACCGGCGTGTCGATCATCGGCAAGGTCGACGTTCCGCTGCTCGATGAAACGATCGAGCCCAATCCGGCCCAGCCCATTTCCTTTCGCCGGACGCTGGAAAATGAAGCCTTCGCGCTCAGGAACGTGAGCACGACCGTGCTTCGTCCGGGCTTCATCTTCGGCGCCGACGGGTTCAACAGCATTTCGACCGACTGGTTCCAGCAGGGCGAGGAGGGCAACACGATCTTCCGCGGCGATCGCGACAAGGGCTGGTCGTGGACCCATGTCGCCGATCTGGCGGAGGCCTACCGCCTGGCGGCGGAAGCCGAGGAGAGCGCGGTCAACGGCGAGATCTTTCACGTGACGGACGACAACAAGCCGCTCTGCCGCGATCTGATGCGCGCCTGCCTCGACGCGGCGGGCTGCGGCAAGCCCATCCAGTACGAGCCCCCCGTGAAGGGCGACAACATCAGCATGTGGTTCGACCAGAACGCCTACAGCTCGTCCGCCAAGGCGCACCGGCGGCTCGGCTGGCGCGCGCGCCACGCGGGCGTACTTCAGTCGGTCGACCGGCTCTACGCGGCCTGGAAGGCGGCCCGGGCGACCTACGGTTGAGACCGTCCGCCCGTCCGTCCGTTCGTCCTACTTCGACTTGCCGGCCGCGTATTTGGCGCAAAGCTCGCGCCAGCGGGCGGCGTTCTGCCTGGCGCGGTCGGCGTAGTCGTCGGGCATGAAGTCGTAGGGCGGGCGGATCGGCCCGGCCTTGCAATAGCCCGCCGCCTGGATGCGGATTTTTTCCAGCTGGATGTTGGTGGTGGCGAACAGTTCCGGGTCGGTGGTGAGGTCGATGATCGGCTCGCGCGCCCAGGACAGGTCCTTCGCCACCTTCTTCACCCCCTCGATGTCGCCTGCGAGCAGCGCCTTCATCTGGGCGAGCACGGGTTCGGGCCCCATCGAGGCCGCGGTCGACCAGCATGACGTGGTGGTTTCCGGCGACAGTTCGAGGAACTTGGCGACGCCGCCGTCGTGCGGCATGAAATGAACGCGCCCCTTGGACGCCTTGAGCGCGCCGAGCAGCGCCTGGGGGCGCGAATACTTGGCGGCGACCAGCGTGGGCGCCACCTCGATCACGCGTTCCCAGAATTCCGGCGGGAAGGAGAAGCGGAAGGCGCGGCCGTTGCCGTAGACCATGATCGCGGTCTTCGGGAACAGCTCCGAAATTCCCTGATAGTACTTCACCGCCATGTCCACCGTCAGCGGCTGCCACATCGGCAGGCCGAGCAGGATGCCGTCGGCGCCGCGCTCCGCGGCAAAGCGGGTGCGGTGGACGATCTCATGCGTTCCGAGCGACGTCGTGCCGATGAAGGTGGGCACGCGCTTGCGCACGGTCGACAGCACGCAATCGGCGAAGGCCTCGTATTCCGGCCGGGTGACGGTGGCGCACTCGCCGGTGGTGCCGAGCACGATGAGGCCATGCACGCCGTCGGCGATCAGCCTGTCGATCACCCGTTCGGTTTCGTCGAGATCGACGGTGTTGTCCACCTGGTCGATGCGGTCGGCGCCGTCCCTGGCCGGCGTCGGCGTGATGGCGTAGACGCCCCGGAAATCCGATGCCTGCATGACCTAGACCCCCGTCGAGAGCGCGATATAGACGAAGTTCTCGCTTCCCGTGTTGCGGATGCCGTGAACGGTGGTGCGCGGGTGGACGAGGAACTGGCCGGGGCCTACGGACTGCTTCTTGCCGTCTTCCATCGTCGCTTCGGCGGTGCCCGATACGATGAACCAGGCGTGATCGGTTTCGGGATGCATGTGCACGTCCTGGCCCTGGCCCGGCACCAGGGTAAGGACGACGGCGCGGAATTCGTCGCCCACATACATGCGGCCCGAACGCAGCTTCACCGCGTCGGGGATGATGTAATCGGCGATGTTGAAGACGCGGGCCGACGGGTCGGTCTTCGGCCGGTCGGCGTAGCGGGTGGCGATGACCTTGACGTCCATGGCGGGTTCCTCCTGGGTATCCTGTTTTTCGCGAGTCTAGGTGGCCCGTCGGGCCCCAGTCAATTCACAGTGAATTCACGGCGCCGGACTGGCCGGCTTTCCAGGCCTCAAAGGCCGCCCGGGCCCCGGCGACGATGCCGTCGTGGCGCGGCCGCCAGCCGAGGCGGGCCCGGGCCTTGGCCGAGGTGATGAATTCGTTCTGGTCGAACCAGGTCGAAATGTTGTCGCCCTTTTTCGAGCCCTCGAAGCGTATTTCGCCCGTGTACCCCGCGGCCGCCAGGCAGGCGCGCATGACGTCGATGCACCTGGGCCGCTCGTCGTCGGCAAGGTGAAAGACTTCGCCCGCCACGGCCTTTTCCGGGGCCTCCGCCACCCGCCGGTACGCTTCGGCGAGATCGGCGATATGGACCCACGACCAGCCCTTGTCCCGGTCGCCGCGATAGACCACGTCATCGGCGGCCGCCATGGCGAACCAGTCGGTACTTACGCTGTTGTAGCCGTCGTTGCCGTACATGAAGCCCGGGCGCAGCACGGTCGTCGCGACATTGGCAAGGGCCAGTGCTTCCTTTTCGAGCGTGCGGCGGAAGGCCAGCGGATGGTCGGGATGGGGTTCGACGCTTTCGTCCATGACCGGAACGCCGATCTTGCCGAAGATCGAGCAGCCGGTCGTGTACACAAATCGGCGGCGCGTGCCGCGGCGCGGCAGGGCGTCGAGCGCTGCGAAAAGCGCGCGGTCGGTCCCCAGCAGGTTCTTCTTGTCGAGCATGGTGTGGATGACGACATCGGCCGCCGCCAGTTCATCGCGGTAACTCGCGGTATCGGACACGTCGCCCACCACCAGGCGGACTTCCTGCATGCGCAACACGTCAAGCCGCGGCTGGGCGGGGTTGCGCACGATTCCGGTGACCTGGTGGCCGCAGGCGGCGAGCCGCAGCGCGGCATAGAAGCCGGCGTAACCGGATGCGCCGGTGACGAAGACCTTCATCGGAAATTCTCCCTTTCCGCCCGTTCAATCGGCCGATGCCCGGCGGCAGGCGGCGACCTTCGATCAAGTAGTGCCGAGGGTGGCGGGGGGAGTCAAGCCGGCGGGCGGTTGACTGTCCGACACGCAGAATCCGCTTCCGCTCGATCCGGCGAGTCCCTACCATTCCTGCAACAAACGGCTTCGGTATCGCGCCGGACAGGCAAGTGAAGGTGCGGTCTGCCGCGCCGGGAGAGGGTAGCGTGACCAGGGATCTGAAATTCGGAATCTTCGATCATCTCGATCGCGCGCGCCTCGGCATAGCCGAACTGTTCGACCAGCGCCTGAAGATCGCCGAACTCTACGACCGCCTCGGCTTCTATTCCTATCATCTGGCCGAACACCATTCGACGCCGCTCGGCATGGCGCCATCGCCGAGCGTGTTCCTGTCCGCCATCGCCCAGAGCACGAAGACACTGCGCCTCGGCCCGATGGTCTATCTTCTGCCCCTCTATCATCCGATCCGCCTGTCGGAAGAGATCGCCATGCTCGATCACCTGAGCCACGGCCGCCTCGACATCGGACTCGGCCGCGGGCGCTCGCCGATCGAATTGATGCTCTACGGGCGCAATGTGGATGAGGCGCAGGCGGTGTTCGACGAAGCGCTCGATGTGCTCAGGCTTGCCTTCAGGGAACAGCGCATCACGTATTCGGGCAAGCATTTCTCCTACCGGAACGTGCCGGTCGAACTGCATCCCTGGCAGAAGCCCAACCCGCCGCTGTGGTACGGCGTGGGCACCCCCGACAGCGCCGCGATCGTCGCGCGGCAGGGCTTCCACGGAGTCACGCTGGCCAGGCCCGACGTTGCGGCGGCGATCGTCAAGTCGTTCAATGCCGCGGCGGCCGACGCCGGATTCGCCAACCCGATGATGGGAATTTGTCGCTTCGTCGTCGCCGCCGACACCGACGCGGAAGCCTGGGCGCTTGCCGACCGTGCCTACCCGATATGGCATGAGAGCTTCTTCGAGCTGTTCCGTCGCTACGATCAGAAACCCATGCAGACCTGGCCCGGAGAGTTCGGCAAGATGGTCGAACTGGGGCTGGCCTTTGCCGGTTCCCCGGCCACCCTCGCGAGGACGATCGGCGACCAGATCCGCCAGACCGGAGCGAATTACATGGTCGGCCAGTACGTCTTCGGCGACATGACGCTGGCGGAAAGCGCGAAGTCGATCACGCTGTTCGCCGAAAAGGTCGCGCCGGCCCTCAGGCAAGCCTGACGTTTGCCCCGCCGGTGCGATGGCCTAGACTGCGCGTAAGAAACGGTCCATCCGAGGAGAGCGACGATGTCCAGCCCAGCACCGCAGCCCAACCGCATGACCATGCAAGAGGCGCGCTACGGCATCGATTCCTACGCGGAATGGCTGCAGGCGGAAGGTTTGCGCGTGGTCGAGGGGTTGGCCATCGACTGCACCCGGGTCGAGACCCGCCATTGGCCGCGCGTCGACGCCAAGGCCGCGGCCCTGCATCTGGAAGGTCGCGGGGACTTCTGCAACATGCTGCTGTTCGAACTGGCGCCGGGCAAGTCGATGGCGCCGCAGCGGCACATCTACGAAGAAGTCGTCTACGTCATCGAAGGACGCGGCAATACGCAACTGGAGTTGCCGAGCGGCGAGCGGATCAGCTTCGAATGGGGACCGCGTTCATTGTTCGCCATTCCGCTCAATGCCAGTTACCGCCATTTCAACGGCAGCGGCACGGACCGCGCGGTGCTGACCAGCACCACCAACCTGCCGATGATGCTCAATCTTTTCCACAACGAGAGGTTCGTATTCGACAACGCCTTCGCATTCGAGGACCGCTTCGGCAAGCGCGAACATTTCGCGGGCGATGGCAAGCTCAACCTGGTGCGCCAGGGCAACGACACATGGGAATCGAATTTCATCGCCGATCTCGAAACCGTCGATCTGCCCGATTTCTCCGATCGCGGCGCGGGCGGCGGCTGCCTGATCTTCCTCCTCGCCGACAGTTCCATGCATGCTCATGTCGCCTCCATGCCGGCCGGCACCTACAAGAAGGCGCACCGTCATGGACCCGGCTATCACGTCATGTGCGTGGCCGGCAGCGGCTATTCGCTGATGTGGCGCGAAGGCGACAGGGATTTCGTGCGCATCGACTGGAAGCACGGCATCGTCTTTCCGCCGGCCGACCAGCAGTGGCACCAGCATTTCACCACCAGTGCCGAGCCCGCACGCTATCTCGCCACCGGTTTCGGCAGCCTGCGCCACCCCTTTACGCTGGAGCGCCGGCGCGAAATCCTCGGCGAGAAGGTCGCGTTTTCCACCAGCACCAGGGAAGGCGGCGACCAGATCGAGTACGAGGACCAGGACCCGCGCATCCACCCGCTGTTTCTCGATGAAATGACGCGGCACGGGCTGAAATCGAAGATGGACAGGTATTTTCCGCAGCAAGCCGCCGCAGCACGGGGACAAATCTGAAAGGTTACAGGACCCTGGCGGGCGTCTTTTCGGGATTGCATCCCCGGAAGTGCCGAATAAACTGTTAAACGAGTTTCGTTATTCGAAAAAGCAGGCGCGGTCTCCGGCAGGGAGCAGACCAGCCCTCGGAATGACGAAGGCCGCCGGCGCAGATGCGATGGAAAAACCTGGCCGGTGCGAAGGCCGGGAATTGCTAATTGGGAGGCTACATATGAAGATTCGGACACTGTCCCTTGGATCGGCCGCGGCCGGTTTTTTCGTTGCCGCTTCTTTTTTGTCCGGCGTTGACCGCGCGTCCGCGGCCGAGCCCGATTTTGCCGGCAAGACCCTGACCTTCGTCATCGGCTTCGGCGCCGGCGGCGGCGTCGATGCCTACGGGCGTCTGGTCGGCGAATTCATGGCTCGCCACCTGCCGGGCAAACCGACCTTCGTCGCGGTCAATCAGCCGGGCGCGGGCGGCATGGTCGCGGCCAAGAGCTGGGTCGCCAAGGCCAAGCCCGACGGTCTATCCGTTCTCGTCGGCGCCCAGTCGCAGGCCGACCCGCAGGCGCTGTATCGCACCAAGGCCAATTTCAAGCCGACCGAGTTCAAGATGATCGGCGGCGTCGCCGCGCCGTCGCAGGCGCTTTACGTCCGCAAGGACGCGCTTGGACGCCTCACCGACAGATCGAAGACCCCCGTGGTGATCGGCATCGTCGGCTCGACGCTGCGCAGCGGCAGCTACCAGGTGATGTGGGCCGCCGCCTTCCTCGGCTGGAACGTCAAGTGGGTGAAGGGTTACAAGGGCACCGGCGAACTGCGCCAGGCGATCGAGCGCGGCGAAATCGACATGAGCACCTTCGGCTCCACCCGCGACATCGACTACCTCAACAAGGCCGGCGTTGTGTCGCTTGTCAGCCAGTCCGGCACCAAGATCGACGGCAAGGCGATGCCGCGCGATATCCTCGGCAATACTCCGGTGATGGCCGACATGCTCAAGGGCAAGATCAAGGATCCGCTGGCGCTGCGCGCCTTCGAATACGGCGAGGCCGTTGGCCAGGTCGGCAAGTGGCTCGCCCTGACGGCGAACACGCCTGCCGATATCGTTGCCGCGCACCGGAAAGCCTACCAGGCGGCACTGAAGGACCCGGGCTTCGCGTCGCGGATCGGCAAGGTCGATCCCGATTCGCCGCTGGCGAGCCCGGCCGATCTCGATGATGTTATGCGCGATCTGGCCAAGGTCGAGCCCGACGTCATGGCCTTCATCGACCAGGAACTGGAGCGCCAGGGCTTCGGCCCCGCCGGCGGGGCCAAGAAGAAGGGCGGGAAGGAAAGCCAGTAAGGGCACACTCCGCTTCGCGGCGCAGACATCGCGTTCGGGAAGGCGCCGGGCGTCTTTCGATCGCTTTTATCCCGTGACACCAGGCGGGCCGTTCCGGTCCGGGCGTGAGCCGCGCGGCCGCGGCGGCTGGCAAGGACGGCGATTTGGTGTAAAGTCGGCGCAAACCCGGCCTGCGCCGGGAAAAAACAGCGAACTCGCCCTGAGTTCAGGACATTGAAGGGAACTGGAGGAAACCATGGCAAGTGCATCCGATCTTTCCGGCATGATGGCGATGATGCCGGCTTTCGCCACCGACGACGCGGCCAGCATGGACGCGACCGATACGGTGGATCTCGGCCGCCTCGAAGCCGGGCTCAACCGCATGATCGGCGACGGCGCCGGCGTGATCTCGACCTGCGGCTCGTTCGGCGAATTCCACACCCTGCTGTTCCCCGAATTCCAGAAGATGAACGCCGCGGCGGTAGAAATCGTCAACAAGCGCGTCCCGCTGTTCATCGGCTGCACGGCGCTCAACTCGCGCGAGGCGGTGCAGAAGATGGCCTACGCGGACAAGATCGGCGCCTACGGCGTGCTGGTCGGCGTGCCGTTCTACTTCCCGTCGTCGCTGCAGAACGCGATCCGCTTCTACAAGGAAATCTCGGCGCGGTTCCCCAGGCTCGGCATCATGATCTACCACAACCCGGCGCTGCATAACGTGACGCTGCCGGTGCCGGCCTTCCAGGAGCTGGTCAAGCTGCCCAATCTGATCGGCATGAAGGACAGCCACCGCGACACCGTCCAGTTCATGAAGCTGCAGGAAATCATCAAGGGCAGGATCTCGGTCTTCTGCAACTGGATCCAGTTCCATCCGTATTACGAACTGGGCGCCGCCGGCTTCTGGTCGATCGACGCGTGGATGGGGCCGCAGCCGCTGCTCGCCTATCACGAGGCGGTCACCAGCGGCGACATCGCCCGGGCCAAGGAAATCATGTTCGCCATTTCGCCGGTGACGGCGGATCCGAAGGTCAACCTGTCGTGGCGCGAAACGGCGTCCAAGGTCGGCATCCGCTATGCCGGCTACGTCGATCCGGGTCCGCTGCGCCCGCCCTTCATCGAAATCCCCGAGGAAGTGGACAAGGGGCAGAAGGCGCGCGCCGAAAAGTGGCGCAAGCTGTGCGAGACCTATCGTCCCTCGCGCGTGCGTTCGGCGGCGGAATAGGGCCGATCTTATGCCCATCAACCTGATCGGGCCGTGGCAGGCGCTGGATACAGCGCTTGCCGACGGCGTGCCGTGCCTGCTCGGCACCGCCGACAGGCTGGGCCAGGCCCAGATCAGCCCCAAGGGTTCGATGATGGTGTTCGATGCGACCCGCCTCGCGTACTGGGAGCGGGCGGGGCGCTCGGCCATCGCCAACGTCAACGCCAATCCCAAGGTCGTGGTCTATTTCCGAAATCCCGCGAAGAAGCTGGCATTGCGCTTTTACGGCGTGGCCAGGCCGGTGGGCGACGGCGCGCTGCGTGACGCGGTATGGTCGCGCACCGTGCCGCTCGAACAGGAAAAGGATCCGGAACGCAAGGGTATCGCCGTGGTCATCGACGTTTCGCGGGTCGGCGATCTCGGCGGCAAGGTGATCCAGGAAGCGTAAGTCGGGACGCGCAGGAGGAAATCATGGCAGGAAAATTCGACGCCAAGTTCGATGCCAAGTTCGACGTGGGCGGCATCCTGATGGACCAGCCGTTCAAGATCAGGCGGCTCGGCCATTTCGGCATGAATACCCAGGACCAGGCGGCGATGATCCGGTTCTACACCGATCTCGTCGGCTTCAAGGTCGTCGACCTGCGCGACCCGTTCAAGGGCAAGGGCAATCCGCCCGAATTCAAGGACATGGGCGACTGCACGGCGTACTTCACGCGCTACGCTTCCGACCATCACGCGCTCGTTTTCTACAATCACCGCTACCGCATGGCGCTTGACCCCCAGCGCAAGCGGTTCTGGCCGGGCAACACGATCAACCAGCTCACCTGGCAGGTGGGCAGCCTCAAGGAAGTGGTCGACGGCCACAACTGGCTGACCGAAAGCGGCCAGGCGATGGTGCGTTCGGGCCGCGACATGCCGGGTTCCAACTGGCATACCTACGTCAAGGATCCCGACGGCCATATCAACGAGCTTTACTACGGCATCGAGCAGATCGGCTGGACCGGCCGCTCCAAGCCCTCGCCCATGTACGCCCGCGAATTCCACGACATTCCGCCCCTGCCGCAGATCGGCGAATTCCAGGAGGTCGAGGACGCGCTCAAGCAGGGCGTCGACCTGATGTCGGGCTACCGCTACAAGGAAGACCACCTCAAGTTCGAATACGACGTGCAGGGCATCCTGATGCCGCGGCCCTTCCGGGTGGTGAAGATGGGTCCCGTCGGCCTGTTCGTTAAGGACATCGAGGCGTCGCTCGCCTTCTACCGCGACGGTCTCGGTTTCATCCCGACGGAAGTGACGAACATTCTCGGCCACAAGGTGCATTTCCTGCGCAACTGCACGGAGCATCATTCGCTGACCCTGGCGCCGCTTGCCCTGCGGGAGAAGCTCGCGCTGTCGGACCACACCACGACGATGTTCTTCGGTTTGCAGCTTGCCAACTACCAGCAGCTCTCCGACGCGATCGCCTTCTTCCGCAAGAAGGGCTACCGCATGGAGGAGCCGAACATGGATCTGGTGCCCGGCATGGACCACACGATCTTCCTGTTCGATCCCGACGGGCAGGCGTTGCTGCTCTACTGGTCGATGGAGCAGGTGGGCTGGGGCGCCCGGCCGCGCCCGGCATCGGCGCGCGCGCGCGTCATCGGCTCGTGGCCGGCGACGGTGGAGGAAACCGCGGACAGCTATCGCGGCGAGCCCTTCCTCGGCCCCTGGAACTGACCGCGGGGGCGGGAGGAGTAAAAAAAGGGCGGCTCCGGGGGCCGCCCTTTCTGTTTCCGAAACTTGCCGTTCAGTCGCAGGCGAGCGTCACGATCGAGCCGCCTTCCGTGGCGAGCGCCGCCTTGCACGACTGCCCGACCTTGAGCGCCTTGGCGTCGGCCGCCTTGCCGGCCACGGTGACCTTGGTTTCGTCCGTGACGCGGCCGCGGATCTTCTTGCCCGCGGCGTCCTCGAATTGCGTCGCACCCTTCTTGCCGAGGCTCGCGATCTTGACCGCGTAGGTCTTGAGTTCGGCGAGCTTGACCGTTCTGACGTCGCTGACGGCAGCCTTGGTGCGCGCCTTGATGGCGTCGGAGGCGCCGGTGACGCGCTTGAACAGCGCGATGACTTCCTCGGCGTAGACCGGGTTGAGTTCGAGCTTGGCCTTGTCGGCTTCGGCGATGAAGCCCTTGTCCTGCATCAGCGCCCGGAAGCCGTCCTGCAACGCCTTGGCGCGATCTGCCGGAACGTCCGGCGGCGCGATGTAGGGCCGGCCGACGGTCTGGCGGGCGTAGATCATTTCCAGAACCTGGCGTTCCTCGTCGTTGCGTGCGAAATCGGTGATCAGCGGCACGTTGGGCAGTTCCGGGTGCTTGTTGAGCGCAAACTGCACGACCGGCACCCAGGTACCGCTCTTCAGCTCCTCGCCGTAGCGGGCGCGGAAGGGCGCCCAGGAGATATTGGCGAGAATCTGCACTTCGCCGCGCGTCAGCGACAGCACGACGTCGGCCGATCCGGGATAGCCCGAAACGATCTTGAACCTGGTGCCGAGCATGTTCTGCGCGGCGACGACGAAGGTTTCCATGTCCGAGCGCGTGGCGCCGACGATGGATTCGGTCGTGAAGGCGTCCTTGAACGACTTGATGGGGGCGTCATTGCGCCGGATCATCACGGAAACCTCGTTCACCACGCTGCCGAGCCAGGTGAACTTGAACGGATCGAACTGCGCCTTGCTCGCGAACTGGCCATAGATCGGCTCGAAGAATACGCCGCGCTGGGCCGCGCCGATGAAGGTGCCGTCCTTGGCCGCGCGGTTGTACATGAAGTTGGCCTGCGCCAGTCCGCCGGCGCCCGGCATGTTCTGGGTCACCATCGACGGATTGCCGGGGATGACCCTGCCGAAGTGCCGCGCCATGAAGCGGGCGTAGGTGTCGTAGCCGCCGCCCGGCGCCGAGGCGACGACGATGCGCACCGTCTTGCCCTTGTAGAAATCGGAAACGGCATCGGCGCGCGCCTCGTGCGCGGGCTGGACAAGGGCGAGGCCGGCAAGCAGAAACGGCAAGCCGATGGCGCGTCGCATGGAACTGGGGATCATTGGAACCTCCCTGCCGGGCTGGCAGATTATCGTTTCAAGCGGTCATGTTAGGCGAGAATCCCGGGCCGCGGGAAGGGGAATAAAAAGCCGCTTTTCCCCGTCTTTTCGCGCCCTTAGCGCCGCCGCCCGCCCATATTGGCGCCGGCATCGCAGACGACGATCTGCCCGGTCATCAGGTCCGGTCCGGTGATCAGGCCCGTGACCACGCCGGCGACCTCCTCGGGCGTCGCCGCCTTGCGCAGCGGCGAGCGCTCCTGCCATTCGCGCACATGCGCCTCGTACTCGGCCGCGTCGAGGTTCTGCAGGTGCCAGCGGCCCTGCACGAAGCCCGGGCAGACGGCGTTGACCCGCACCTCGGGCGCGAGCGCACGGGCGAGCGCGATGGTCAGCGTGTTGAGCGCCGCTTTCGACATGGCATAGGCGATGGACGAGCCGGAGCCGAATATCCCCGCGGTCGACGACACGTTGACGATGGCCCCAAGTCCCGCCGCCTTCATGTGCGGGGCCGCGGCGCGCGCCATCTGGAAGGGGCCGATGGAATTGACCGCGTAGATGCGCTGGAAGTCTTCCGCCGAGAGGCCGTCGAGGTTGCCGGCCGCGACGAACTTGGTGGTGCCCGCGGAATTGACCAGCACGTCGAGCCGGCCGAAGGCTTTCATCGCTTCGCCGACCAGCCGGCGGCAGTCGGCGTCCTTCGACACGTCGGCCTGCACGGCAATCGCCTCGGCGCCGGCCGCGCGGCAGGCGGCGGCGGCGGCTTCCGCCCCGTCGCGGCTTTTGGCGTAGTTGACGGCGACGCGGCAGCCCGCGGCGGCCAGCATCTTCGCCGTCGCCGCGCCGATGCCGCTTGCCGATCCCGTGACGATCGCGGCCTTGCCCCGAATGTCCATCCCTGTCCTGCCCCCTGTCTGCCTCGGCCCCCCTGTCTGCCTCGGCATTGTAGCGGGGCGAGGGAGGCCGTACCATTGTTGCAGAACACGGGTGCCGTAAAAGGCCGATCACGGGAGGATGCGAGCAATGAAACCGGGCGCCTACGGGCCGTTTCCCTATTCGGCGATCATCGACCGGGCGCCGCTCGTCTGGCCGAACGGCGCGCGCGTCGCGGTATGGGTCAACGTCAACCTCGAATTCTTCCCCTACAACGAAAAGGTGCCGCAGACCCACGGCCATGTCCCCGACGTGCCCGGCTGGTCGCGCACCGACTACGGCAACCGCGTCGGCGTGTTCCGGGTGATGGAGGCGATGGACCGCCACGGCGTGCGCGGCACGGCGGCGCTCAATTCGGAAATCTGCGACCACCATCCGCGCATCGTCGAGAGGGCGAAGGAACTGGGCTGGGGCGTGATCGGCCATTGCCAGTCCAATTCGCGCCCGCTCAACGAAATCCCGGCGGGGAGCGAACGCGCGGTGATCCGCGCCACGCTGGACACCATCGAGACATGCTGGGGCGTGCGGCCGACCGGATGGCTCGGCGCCTCGATGGCGGAAACGGCGGAAACGCTGGAGCATCTCGCGGCCGAAGGCATCGCCTATACGGCCGACTGGCTGAACGACGACCAGCCGTTCCTGCTCGACGTCGTGCGTGCGAACGGGCAGCGCATGGTGGCACTGCCCTTCGGCCAGGAAACCCACGACAAGGGCAGTTTCCAGCGCCGTGCGGCGACGGCGGACAGCTATGCGACGATGCTGAAACGCACCTTCGACGTGCTGTGGCGCGAGGGCGGCCGCGTCATGCCCATCGCTCTGCACCCGTTTGTCGTCGGCGTGCCCCACCGGATCGGGGGGCTGGACGACGCGTTACGCTACATTGCGGGCCACGAAGGCGTCTGGCTCGCCACCGCCGACGAGATCGTCGCGGCGTACCTGGCGCAGGATCCGAAGATCCTGTCGCGCGACATATAGGTTCCGCAGGCGCGGAGTTCAGAAACGGTCGGGGCCGAAGCCGGACAAATCGACCTCCGGCGTCCTGCCGGAGACGAGATCGGCCACGGCCCGGCCCGATCCGGGCCCCATCGTCCAGCCCAGCGTGCCGTGACCGGTGTTGAGAAACAGGTTGCGATAGCGCGTCACGCCGATCACCGGCACGCCATCGGGCGAAAGCGGCCGGAGACCGGCCCAGAACTCGGCCGCGGCCCCGTCCATGCAGCCGGGGAACAGCCTTTCGCCCGCCGCCAGCACGGCGCGCGCGCGGCCTTCGTCGATGGTTTCGTCATAGCCGTTGAATTCGGCGGTGCCGGCGATGCGCAGCCGGTCGCCGAGCCGGCTGACGACGATCTTGGCGTCGTCGTCGGTGATCGACACCCTGGGCCCGCGGTCGGGAGCCGAAAGCGGCACCGTCGCGGAATAGCCCTTGGCCGGGTAGACGGGAATATCGATGCCGGCGGCGGCGAGCATCGGCGTGGAATGGCTGCCGAGCGCGCAGACATAGCGGTCGGCCGTGACCATGCCGCGGTGCGTCATCACCCCGGTGATGCGGTCGCCCATGAAGGCAAGACGCAGGATCTTGGTGTCCATGCGGAATTCGACGCCGGCTTCGGCCGCCTTGACGGCGAGCGCCCGGGTGAAGGCGTGGGCGTCGCCCGAAAGATCGGCCGGACTGTAAATTCCGCCGGCGAGCGTATCGCGGACCGAGGCGAGCGCCGGCTCGACCCTGGCGCAGGCATCGGCATTGAGCGCCTCGGTTTCAAGGCCAAGCGCGCGGAAGCGTTCGGCCACCGCGACGGCGCGTTCCAGCGCGCGCCCGGACCGGTAGACGTGCAGGATGCCCCGGTCCTCGGCGTCGAAGGCGATGGCAGTGGACTGGCGCAGGGCGGCCAGCACGTCGCGGCTGTAGAGCGCAAGGCGCAGCGCCTTTTCGCCGTTGGCGCGGCTCGCCGCGCCGCGGCAATTGGCGAGGAAGCGCAGGAAGAATCCCCACATCGCCGGGTCCCAGTGCAGGCGGAACCACAGCGGCGCGTCCTTGCGGCCGAGCCACGCGAGCAACTTCCACGGCGTCGCCGGGTTCGCCCACGGCTCGGCATGGGAGGCCGATATCTGGCCGCCGTTGGCGAAGCTGGTTTCCTGCCCGGGCGCAGCCTGGCGGTCGATGACGGTGACCCGGTGGCCGTCGCGGGCAAGGAAATAGGCGGTGCTGACGCCGATGATGCCGGCACCGAGCACGATGACTTTCACGGACGGAATCCTCGATCGGAAGCGGGGGAGATGAAATTAGCCCCTGGCCCGCGCGCGCTCAAGCCCCGCCGCGCGACGCTGGCGATCGCGCCCGGTTCCGCTCAGCGCGGGGTCTTTTCGCCGAAATGAGTCGACAGGTAGGTGACGACGGCCTTGCGGTCTTCGGGCGAGAGCGGCGGCATGCCGTGCCGTTCGGCCATCCAGTCCATCAGTTCGTCCCAGCGCGGCGCGGAAAGGCGCTGACGCTTGATGATCATGAAGGAATGGCAGGCATAGCAGTTGTAGAAGACTTCCTCGCGGCCGGGTCCGGCGGGAAGTTCATTGATGTCGGGCGCCGCCGCATCCTGCGCGCGCGCGGTCCCCGGTGCGACGCCCGTTGCGAGCGAAAGCGCGAAAACAAAAAAGAGGGCGGCCGGCAGGAGCCGGCCGCCAAGGACGTGAAAGTTCATGCTGCGAGTACCGAAATGCGATGGCAGGAGTTGTTGAGATAGCCCTGCTGGTTCCATGACGGGACGACAACGGGCTGGGAAACGCCCTTTTCGTCCACGGCGCGCGCCCAGACCTCGTAGTAGCCCTTCTGCGGCAGCCTGATCTGCGCGCTCCAGCGCTGCCAGGCATGACGGTTGGGGGCGTCCTTGAGGTCGGCCTTCTGCCAGGTGGCGCCGAAGTCGATCGAGACGTAGACCTCCTTGACCGAGAGATCGCCCGCCCAGGCATGGCCGCGTACCTCGAAGGCGTTCGCGGCCGAAACCTTGGCGCCCGATTCGGGGAAACTGATGACGGATTTGACCGGCATCGATTCGATGATCCTGGTGTCGGGAAGCGCGACCTTCGTGCCCGGCGCGACCGGGAACGCCGGCACGCGATAGGACGTCATGCCAGAACCGTCGTGAATCTTGTCGCGCACGCGCACGCGGGTCAGCCACTTGTGCGAGCACGACCCGGTCCAGCCGGGCGCGAGCAGCCGCACCGGGCCGCCGTGAATCAGCGGCAGCGCCTCGCCGTTCATTTCCCAGACGATCAGCGTGTGCGGATCGATCGCCTTGGCGACGGGAATGCCGCGGCTGATCGAAAGCCGCTTCGGATCGCGCGACAGGTGCGGGTCGGCGCCTTCATGTCCGGTGTAGACGGCGCTCGGCTTGAGGCCGGCTTTCTTGAGCACGTCGCCCAGGCGAACGCCCTTCCATTGGGCATTGCCGACGGCGCCCACCGTCCACGGCGTGCCGCTCGCCGGCGGGTTGAAGCCGGCGCGGCCGTTGCCGCCGCATTCGAGCTGGCCCTGGATGGTCACGTTCTCGAACTGGCGCTTGAGATCGCCGAGCGTGATCTTGAGCGGCGAATTGACTTCGCCGTCGATGGTGATTTCCCACGAATCGGGGTTCGCCGGCTTCTCCGGAAGAAGGCCGTTGTTGCGCACATAGAAATGCTTGGCAGGCGTGAGATCGGGGTCGAGCAGATGCGCCGGCGTCTCGGCATTGATCGGACGGTCGGAGTGAACCTTGACGCCTTCCTTGCCTTCGATGACGAAAGGCGTGGTCTGTTGCGCGACCGCCTCGGGAATCAGGCCCGAGGGCATGTTGCGCGAGAAGGGGATGCTGCCGCCCACCACCGCGCCCATGGCGGCGAGACCGGCGCCACGCAGAAAGCCCCGCCGGTCGCTTTCGGCGACACGGCCGAAGACGATGCGGTCGGCACGTTCGGGATCGTTGTCGTAAAGTTCGTAAAGCCCACGCTCTGCCCTGGTCGGTTTTTTGGTCATTGCCTTTTGTCCCCGTGAAGTTGCCGTGAAGCGTTTTTTTGATGACTTCGGGAATTATCGTGCAAGGACGACCGGGCGCAAGAACGTTTTTCTCTTTTGAAATAGTCAGTTGATGAACAATTTAGAAATGTAAAAAAATGCATATAACATCGTATTGCGTCAAAATTTTATTTCTACAAATTAGTGCAGTGTATAACGCGGGCGAGCCTTTGACATTTGTACGCATTTTGCGTACAAAAAAATGTGGAGTCTCATGTAGAAAGAATTTTCCGGCTTTTCGGCGGCGTACGGCCGCTGGCGCGGGCGCTGAGCGGGGTGCGCGGGCGAAACGTCGCGCCGACCACCGTCCAGGGATGGCTTTCGCGCAATGTCATCCCCGCGTCGCGCCAGGGCGATGTTCTGACGGCGGCCCGCAGGCAGGGGATCGCCCTGGGGCCAGGGGATTTTTTCGAAGCATCGCCGCGGCCGCCTCGGAGCGCGGGCAGCGGATCATCCGAAGGGCCGGTCGAGGTGTTGACCTGCGCCGAGATGAGCGAGGCCGACCGGCGCACCATCGCGTCCGGGATGCGGGGCGAAAGGCTGATGGAGGCGGCGGGCGCGGGCGCGGCGCGTCTTATCATGGAGCGTTACGCCGCGCAGCCTGTGGTCGTGCTGTGCGGGCCGGGCAACAATGGCGGCGATGGTTTCGTCATCGCCCGGCACCTCGCGCGCGCCGGTTGGAAAGTACGGCTCGCCTCGCTTCCGGCGCCGGAGGAATTTTCCGGCGACGCGGCAGTCAACGCGCGCCGATGGATATCGCTCAAGGGCAGGAAATCGGTCGAGTCGCTTTCTCCGTCCGTTCTTGACGGCGCGGGGCTGGCGGTGGACGCGCTGTTCGGCGCGGGGCTCGCCCGGCCGCTCGACGGCGCCGCGGCGGAGATCGTTCGGGCGCTGGCGCGAAAGGGCTTGCCGGTCGTCGCCGTGGACGTGCCGAGCGGCCTCGATGCCGACACCGGCCTGGTCAAGGAAAGCGAATCGGGCGGCGTGGCGGTGCGCGCCGATCTGACCGTCACGTTCTTCCGCAAGAAGCCGGGGCATCTGCTTTATCCCGGGCGCGCGCTCTGTGGCGAGACGCAGGTGATCGACATCGGCATCGGCGCCGAAGTCCTCGACGGGATCGCCCCCGCCACCTTCGAGAACCGGCCGGCCCTCTGGCGAGCCGCTTTTCCCGTTCCCGGTTTCGACGCGCATAAATACAGCCGTGGCCATGCCGTCATCCTCGGCGGGGCGCAAATGACCGGCGCGGCGCGGCTCGCGGCGCGTGCCTGCGCGCGGGTCGGCGCAGGCCTCGTCAGCGTCGGCGCGGCGCCGGAAGCCCTGCCCATCTACGCCGCCGATCGCGCCGGCCAGCTCACTTTCCCCGTCATGCGCAATGACGACGTCGGCCGCTATCTTGCCGATGCCCGCCGCCGGGCCGTTCTTGTCGGCCCCGGCTACGGCCTCGGCCGGACGACCCGCGAACACGCGCGGCTTGCCATCGCCATGGGCAAGGCGGTCTGTCTCGACGCCGACGCCCTGACCTCCTTCGCCGACTGGCCGAACAACCTGTTCGAGACGATCGCCGAGGCGTCCGGACGGAACGGGCCGGGCGTGGTGCTGACGCCGCATGACGGCGAATTCCGCCGCCTCTTCCCCGATCTTGCCTCGGGCGACCGGCTGGCGCGTGCCCGGGCCGCGGCGCGTCGGGCCGGCGCCGTGATCCTGCTCAAGGGCGCCGATACGGTCATCGCCGCCCCGGACGGACGGGCGGCGATCAACGCCAACGCGCCGCCGTGGCTCGCTACCGGGGGGGCGGGCGATGTTCTCGCGGGCATGATCACCGGCTTTCTCGCCCAGGGCGCGAGCCCCTTTCCGGCGGCGGCGATGGCGGCGTGGGTTCATGGCGAGGCCGCGCGAAACTTCGGCCCGGGCCTTACCGCCGACGACCTGCCGGGGGAAATTCCGCGCGTGTTGCGGGGGCTGGCCGAAGAGGCAAGGGGCTGAAAACGGCCATTTGCGGATGCTCTCTATATCTTTTGAACGATCTGAGAAAACAGATAGAACTTATTGAAAATTATTTGTTTTTCCCGGTTTTCTTAACTTCTTTTTAAAAAGTGGAGCCGTATTTTCCGATCGTCCAGGAAGGTTTTTTTGGGGACGTTCGTGTCATGTGGACCAAGATTTTCAGACGGGAACCGGAGTTCGATGCGATCCGCGCAGGTAGCGTCTACCGCCGCGTCCGCCGCGACAATACTGTCGAGACGGCAACGGTGCTGGCGATCCGCGACGACTCCCTCGGCATTCCTCATGTGCGTTACCGCGTGAGCATCGGCCGCGCCGATCATCACGTGTTCGAGGAAGGCCCGCGGGTGCTGTCGCTGTCCTGTTTCGCGGAACAGTATCTTGAACGCATGGCATCCTAGGTTGCTCCGCGCCCCGCGCGCGCCGATGATTTGCTGCTGACGCCCGGGTGCAGGCGGGAGGGGCGCCGTTGTCGCGCTTCCGGCCCGTGGACCCGGCGAAGCAGCGGCGCTTTCTTCGTCCTTGCATCCCCACTGAACCATCCCGACTGATCGAGCCCGCTCCGGCGGGCTTTTTGTTTTTGCGCGCGCAATCATCCCCGTGGTTCCGCTCTCGCTCGCTCGCTCGCGCCGAAGACGCGGGACTTCGACCGCTCCCGTTCGGGGCCGGCCGCGATGTCCATTTGCCGTCCCGCGAGCCGGTCGTCCGTGCTATAGAGCCGGTCGCGCGGGCGTGGCGGAACTGGTAGACGCGCTGGATTTAGGTTCCAGTGACGAAAGTCGTGGGGGTTCGAGCCCCTCCGCCCGCACCAGGACCTGTTCGCGCCCCCTTCCGGGGCAGCCTCCGGCGGTTTTCGCCTTGGAAATTTCTGGGGATATCGCGGGCTGGTAAGGGCGCGGAAATTCTGATAACACCACCCGGAATTTTCATCCGGACAGGCGGCACCCGGCTCCCAGCCGAGGCCTTAGCCGCCCGGCTTGGGCACCAGCGCGTATCCGCCCCCGTCCGGCCAGTCCTAAAGCAGAGGAAAGCGAGAACCTGATGCAGGTCGAGGTTACCAAGAGCGAAGGGCTCACCCGCCAGTTTGCCGTTACCGTGGCGGCCAAGGATATCGACGACAAGGTCAACGCCCGCATCGCCGAATTGGCCGAGACGGTGAAGATGCCGGGTTTCCGCCCCGGCAAGGTGCCCGTCGCCCTGGTGAAGAAGCAGTACGGCCGTTCCGTGATCGGCGAGGTGCTGGAACGCACCATCTCCGAATCCTCCGCCCGCGCGCTTGCCGACAACAAGGTCCGTCCGGCCATGCAGCCGAAGGTGACGATTACCGCTTTCGACGAGGGCAAGGACCTCGTCTACACCATGACGGTCGATGTCATGCCCGAGATCAAGCAACCCGATTTCGGCAAGATCAACGTCGAAAAGATGGTCGTCTCGGTCGACGACAAGATGGTCAACGAGGCGCTCGAACGCATTGCCGCCGAGCAGAAGGTCTACGAGAAGACCGAGGAAGACCGCGCCGCGACGGCCGACGACGCCATCCTGGTCGACTTCACCGGCAAGGTGGACGGCAAGGAATTTCCGGGCGGCGCCGCCAAGGACTTCCAGCTCGAACTGTCCTCCCGGAACTTCATCCCGGGCTTCATCGAACAGCTGATCGGCGTCAAGGCGGGCCAGTCGCCGACCATCAAGGTCAAGTTCCCCGACGACTACGGCTCCCAGGAACTGGCGGGCAAGGACGCCGAGTTCGACGTGGTGGTCAAGGAACTGCGCGCCGGCCGTCCGATGAAGGTCGACGACGAGATGGCCAAGGGCGTCGGCCTCGAAAATCTCGATGCCCTCAAGGGGGCGATCCGCGACCGCCTGACCCAGGAATACGGCGCGATTTCACGCGTGCGCCTGAAGCGCAACCTGCTCGACGTGCTCAACGACTCGGTGGAATTCGAACTGCCGCCGGCCATGGTCGAAGGTGAATTCGGGGAAATCTGGCGCAGCGTTTCCGGCGAGGCGCCCGCGCCTGATCACGGGGATCACGAAGGCCACGACCACGAAGGTCACGACCACGAAGGTCACGATCACGAAGGCCACGATCACGGGCATGACCACGGGCACCATCACCACGACGAAGGTCCGGACCTGATCGCCCAGCAGCGCTTCAAGCAGATGCTCGAGGAATCGGGCAAGAGCGCCGATGACCTGAAGAAGGAATACCGCGACATCGCCCAGCGCCGGGTGAAGCTCGGCCTGCTGCTCGCCGAGATCGGCGCGACCAACAACATCAAGGTCCCCGACGAGGAGATCAACCGCGCGGTCGTCAACGAGGCGCGGCGTTTCCCCGGCCAGGAACGCCAGGTCGTGGAGTACTACCAGAACAACGCCCATGCGCGCGAACAGCTGCGCGGACCGCTGTTCGAGGACAAGGTCGTCGACTTCATCCTCGAACTGGCCAAGGTTAATGAAAAGCCGGTGACCGCCGACGAGTTGATGGCCGATCCCGACGCCGAAGAGGGCGAGGGCAAGGGCGAAAAGAAGCCCGCCGGGAAGAAGGCCGATTCGAAGAAGAAGGCCAAGGACTAGCCGGATTCCGCCACCCCAGCACGACCGAGGACGAACCGAGGACGACATGAGCGATCCGATCGAAACCTACATGCAGGGCCTGATCCCGATGGTGGTCGAGCAGACCAACCGCGGCGAGCGCGCCTATGACATCTATTCCCGCCTGCTCAAGGAACGCATCATCTTCATGGTCGGTCCGGTCAACGACGCGGTATCGTCGGTGGTCTGCGCCCAGCTGCTGTTCCTGGAGGCGGAGAACCCGAACAAGGACATTTCGATCTATATCAACTCGCCCGGCGGCGTGGTGACTTCCGGCCTCGCCATCTACGACACCATGCAATACATCCGCCCGGAAGTTTCCACCGTGTGCATCGGCCAGGCGGCCAGCATGGGCTCGCTCCTGCTGGCGGCGGGCGCCAAGGGCAAGCGGTACTGCCTGCCCAATTCGCGCATCATGATCCACCAGCCCTCGGGCGGGGCCCAGGGCCAGGCCACCGACATCGAGATCCAGGCGCGGGAAATCCTTGCCCTGCGCCAGCGCCTCAATGAAATCTATTCGCGGCACACCGGCCAGAACGTCGACGTCATCGCCCAGGCCGTGGAACGCGACAAGTTCATGACCCCCGAAGAGGCCAAGGCCTTCGGCCTGATCGACGAGGTGGTCATCTCCCGCCCGACGCCGGGCGGCAAGGACGGCAAGTAGGCCGCATTTCGCGCCGCAAGGCCGCAATCCGCCCGTTCGGGGCTTTTCCCGCTTAACCGAATTTTGAGGCGGTTGGCCTAAACTTCCGCTCGGTGTCCGGGCCTGCCCCGCCGGCGCCGGCCCGTCCGGGCGCCCCGGTTGAAGGGGCGTCCGACCCCGCCTATATTGTATCGGTCGCCGCTTTCCCCGCCGTATGTTGGGGTTGCCCTGTGGATAACGCCGCTTTTTTCGTTGTCACGGGGGGAGGGAAGTGGCAAACAGGCTTATGAAACAGGACTCTCGTCCCAGGATGGGGCGGGACGGTGTCGTAACGGAGTGGCCATGACCAAGTCGGCGAGCGGAGATTCGCGCAACACCCTGTACTGCTCGTTCTGCGGCACGAGCCAGCACGAGGTGCGCAAGCTCATCGCCGGGCCGACCGTGTTCATCTGCGATGAATGCGTCGAACTGTGCATGGACATCATCCGCGAGGAGCACAAGACCACGCTCGTCCGCTCGCAGGACGGCGTGCCTTCGCCCAAGGACATCAATGCCGTCCTCGACGACTACGTGATCGGGCAGGAGCACGCCAAGCGGGTGCTCTCTGTCGCGGTGCATAACCACTACAAGCGCCTCGCCCACGGCTCGAAGGCCAACGACGTCGAACTCTCGAAGTCGAACATCCTTCTGATCGGCCCGACCGGCTGCGGCAAGACGCTGCTCGCCCAGACGCTGGCGCGCATCATCGACGTGCCCTTCACCATGGCCGACGCCACGACGCTGACCGAAGCGGGCTATGTGGGCGAAGACGTGGAAAACATCATCCTCAAGCTGCTGCAGGCGGCCGACTACAACGTCGAGCGGGCCCAGCGCGGCATCGTCTACATCGACGAAGTCGACAAGATCAGCCGCAAGTCCGACAACCCGTCGATCACCCGCGACGTGTCGGGCGAAGGCGTGCAGCAGGCGCTGCTCAAGATCATGGAAGGCACCGTCGCCTCCGTGCCGCCCCAGGGCGGGCGCAAGCATCCGCAGCAGGAATTTCTCCAGGTGGACACGACCAACATCCTGTTCATCTGTGGCGGCGCCTTTGCCGGGCTGGAAAAGATCATCTCGGCCCGCGGCAAGTCGACCTCGATCGGCTTCGGCGCCGAAGTGAGCGCGCCCGAGGACCGCCAGACCGGCGAATTGCTGCGCGAGGTCGAGCCCGAGGACCTGCTCAAGTTCGGCCTGATCCCGGAATTCGTCGGTCGCCTGCCGGTGGTCGCCACCCTCGACGATCTCGACGAGGACGCGCTGGTGCAGATCCTGACCGAGCCCAAGAACGCGCTGGTCAAGCAGTACCAGCGCCTGTTCGAGATGGACAGCGTGGAACTCAGCTTCTCCGACGACGCGATGCGCGCCATCGCCAAGAAGGCGATCGCCAGGAAGACTGGCGCGCGCGGCCTGCGCTCGATCATGGAAAACATCCTGCTCGAATCGATGTTCGAGCTGCCTTCCCTGGAAGGCGTTGAGGAAATCGTCATCAACCGCGAGGTGGTGGAGGGCCGCGCCAAGCCCCTCTACATCTATGCCGACCGTCGCGAGGACCTGGGATCGAGTGCCTGAAACCGGCCCGTTTCCGCACCCCTTGATTTGGCCAACCGGCGCGCCACATAGTGTTGTGGCGCGCCGGTTGCTTTTGGTGGCAGCCGGGCGTTTCGGTCCCCGCTTAACCAATCTCCAAGGGGGGCCGGTTATGGTGTTTCAGGCGCGTGATCCCCAGGGATGCGCGCCCCGTAGAAGCCAGTTGGAAGGGATTTCGTGATGGATCAGGAAAAAGGCGTTCTCTACCCCGTCCTGCCGCTGCGCGACATTGTCGTGTTTCCGCACATGATCGTGCCGCTGTTCGTCGGCCGCGAGAAATCGGTGCGCGCGCTCGAGGACGTGATGAAGGACGACAAGCAGATCCTGCTGGTCGCCCAGAAGGACGCGGCCATCGACGATCCCAAACCCGGCGACATCCACATGGTCGGCACGGTGGGCACGGTGCTGCAACTCCTCAAGCTGCCCGACGGCACGGTCAAGGTGCTGGTCGAAGGCGGCACGCGCGCGCGCATCGTCGGCTTCGAGGAAAACGCCAACTTCTTCCAGGCCCGCGCCGAAGCGATCGCCGACAAGGTGGAGGACGCCCGCGAACTCGAGGCGCTCGGCCGTTCGGCCATTTCGCAGTTCGAGCAGTACGTGAAGCTCAACAAGAAAATTCCGCCCGAGGTCATCGTCTCGCTGAACCAGATCGAGGAGCCGGGCAAGCTCGCCGACACGATCACCAGCCACCTCGCGCTCAAGATCGCCGAAAAGCAGGAAATCCTCGAGATCGACAGCGTCTCCGAGCGACTGGAGCGCGTCGTCGGCTTCATGGAATCCGAGATCGGCGTGCTGCAGGTCGAAAAGCGCATCCGCAACCGCGTCAAGCGGCAGATGGAGAAGACCCAGCGCGAGTACTACCTGAACGAACAGCTCAAGGCGATCCAGAAGGAGCTGGGCGAGGGCGAGGACGGCAAGGACGAAGCCTCCGAACTCGAAGAGCGCATCAAGAAGACGCGCCTGACCAAGGAAGCCCGCGACAAGGCGCTGGCCGAGGTCAGGAAGCTGCGTTCCATGGGCCCGATGTCGGCCGAGGCGACGGTGGTGCGCAACTACCTCGACTGGCTGCTCGGAATCCCCTGGCAGAAGCGCTCGCGCATCAAGCGCGACATCCGCAATGCCGAAAAGGTGCTGAACACCGATCACTTCGGCCTGGAAAAGGTCAAGGAACGCATCCTTGAATATCTGGCCGTGCAGCAGCGCGTCAAAAAGCTCAAGGGGCCCATCCTGTGCTTCGTCGGCCCGCCGGGCGTCGGCAAGACTTCGCTCGGCAAGTCGATCGCCAAGGCCACGGGACGCGCCTTCGTGCGCATGTCGCTCGGCGGCGTGCGCGACGAGGCGGAGATCCGCGGCCACCGGCGCACCTACATCGGCTCGATGCCGGGCAAGGTGATCCAGGGCATGCGCAAGGCCAAGGCCTCGAACCCGCTGTTCCTGCTCGACGAGATCGACAAGCTCGGCGCCGACTTCCGCGGCGATCCGTCCTCGGCCCTGCTCGAGGTGCTCGATCCCGAACAGAACAGCGCGTTCAACGACCATTACCTCGAGGTCGATTACGACCTGTCCGACGTGATGTTCATCACCACGGCCAACACGCTGCGCATGCCGCAGCCGCTGATGGACCGCATGGAGATCATCCGCATCCCCGGCTATACCGAGGACGAGAAGTGCGAGATCGCCCGCCGCCACCTGATCCCCAAGCAGCTCGAAGCGCATGGGCTCAAGGGCAGGGAATGGGAAATTTCCGACGACGCGCTGATCGACCTGATCCGCTACTACACGCGGGAAGCGGGCGTGCGCAATCTCGAGCGCGAGATCGCCAACCTTCAGCGCAAGGCGATCAAGGATATCGTTTCGGGCAAGACCAGGGCGATCAAGGTCAGCCGGCGCAACCTCAAGACCTATGCCGGCGTGGCGCGCTTCCGTTACGGCGAAGCCGAAAAGGAAGACCTGGTCGGCGTGACCACGGGCCTCGCCTGGACCGAGGTGGGCGGCGAGTTGTTGTCGATCGAATCGGTCGTCCTGCCCGGCAAGGGCCGCATGAAGATCACCGGCAAGCTCGGCGACGTGATGCAGGAATCCGTGCAGGCGGCGCACTCCTATGTGCGCTCGCGCGCGGTCGCTTTCGGCATCAAGCCGCCGGTGTTCGAGACGAAGGACATCCACGTCCACGTGCCCGAGGGCGCGACGCCCAAGGACGGCCCGTCGGCCGGCGTGGCGATGGTGACCTCGATCGTTTCGGTGCTGACCGGCATTCCGGTTCGCAAGGACGTCGCCATGACCGGCGAGATCACGCTGCGCGGCATGGTGCTGCCGATCGGCGGACTCAAGGAAAAGCTGCTCGCGGCCCTGCGCGGCGGCATCAAGACGGTGCTGATCCCCAAGGACAATGAAAAGGATCTCGCCGATCTTCCCGACAACGTGAAGCGGGCGCTGACCATCATCCCGGTTACGATTCTGGATGAGGTGCTCAAGGCAGCTCTGGTCCGGCCGCTCACGCCGATCGAATGGACCGAGCCGGGCGAAGTGCCCAAGGTCGCATCGACGGAGGAAGGCAGCGAAGAAGATCGCGGCGGCGTGACGACGCACTGACGCGCATCCGTATCGAAAGCAACCTTGCTAACACCATGAAAGGGCCGGTTAAAAACCGGCCCTTTCTTTATGCAGACGGCGCGGTCTTATGGAATGACATCGTCTGCGGATGCCTAAAATTCTGTTGAAAACCGCCCTTCTCCGATTGACGGCTCCGGTCCGGGATGCCTAGACTTTTATTTGCGTAAATGCGCTTTCATTTATGCCGTGGCCAAAAATTCTCACTAATAGGGGGTTGCAAGTGAACAAGAATGATCTCGTGGCGGCAGTTGCTGACGGCACTGGCCTCTCGAAGGCCGACGCCGCGAAGGCCGTCGACTGCACTTTCGATTCGATTTCGAGCGCGCTGAAGAAGGGCGACGACGTTCGTCTGGTCGGTTTCGGCACGTTCAATGTCGTGCAGCGCAAGGCCTCCGTGGGGCGTAATCCCCGGACGGGCGCTACCATCAACATCCCGGCGTCCAAGCAGCCGAAGTTCAAGGCGGGCAAGGGTCTGAAGGATCTGGTGAACTAGTCTCGCACCCCGATTTCCAGAAGGGCCGGCCGCGAACGCGACCGGCCCTTTTCGTTTGTCCGCGGCGCGGCCGGGCCTCGGGGAATGCGGGCAATTTTTGGCGTTTGCGCGGGCCCGGGCTTCACGTATCGTTGGTTTATGGAATGAACACCGGGCGGATTCGGTCCCGGGGCGGTTAGCTCAGCTGGAAGAGCATCTCGTTTACACCGAGAGGGTCGGCGGTTCGAGCCCGTCACCGCCCACCACCCGCCGGGGCCGTTCCGCAAAACGAGCGAACAGGGAATGCGCGCCAGCGAAATTCCCGCGACGAAACAGGAGGCCGTCCATGACACCGTTTCCGTTTCCGTTTCCGCGCACGCGTATCGCTTTCATTCTCGCGTTTGCCGTCCTCGCGTTCGCTGCATTGCCGCCGCTCGCGGAGTCCGTCTCCGCCCAGGAGACGACGCTCGCCGGCAAGCGCATCGACGTCATCATCGGCAACGCGCCGGGCGGCGGCACCGACGGCACCGCCAGGCTGGTCGGCCAGTATCTGGAGAAGTACCTGCCCGGCAAGCCACGCATGAACTTTCGCAACATGCCGGCCGGTCACGGAATCCAGGCCGTCAACTACTTCGCCAACCAGGCGAAGCGTGACGGCACCGCCTGGGTGGCGGGCAGCGTCTCCTATACGGACGCCAACACGCTGCGAAAGGCGCAGGTCGAATACGATCCGCGCAAGTTCCAGTTCATCGGCGGCGTCAATCGCGGCGGTTCGGTCATCATGATCCGCAAGGACAGCCTTGCCAGACTGACCGATCCCACGGCCAAGCCCGTCATCGTCGGCACGGCGAGCGGCCAGGACACCTGGGGGGAGCTGATCGCGCTCGGCCGCCACCTGCTCGGCTGGAACATCCGCTTCGTCATCGGCTACCAGAGCGCCCCGACCATGTCGCTCGCCGCGCGGCGCGGCGAACTGGACGCCTTCGGCACCTCCACCGGCCAGTTGCTGCGCCAGACGGAAAAGGCGGGCGGCTTCGCCTATCTCGCCCAGATCGGCACGATGCGCGATGGCCGCGTCGGGCCGCGCCAGGAATTCCCCGATGCTCCGACCGGCGCCGCGCTGTTCGAGGGCAAGGTTCAGGGTCTGGCGCGCGAGGCGGTCGACGTCTGGGTGCGCTCCAACCTGATCGACAAGTGGTTCGCCCTGCCGGAAGGCACGCCGCAGCCGATGGTCGCCGCCTATCGTACGGCCTTCGACAAGCTGTTCACCGACGACGAATTCGTGAAGGCGGGCAAGCGCCAGTTCAGCGAGGACTTCACCCGCCAGAGCGCGGCGGACGTCGCCGATCTGATCGCCAACACTTCCTATCCGCGCAAGGAAGTCCACGATTTTCTGACAGACGTGAAGGTCAAGGCCGGCCTGCCGGCCGAGCCACTTTCCGAAGAGCAGCTCGCGCAACTTCGCAAGAAGCTGCAGGGTGCGGAACTGACGGTCGAATCGGTGCTCGATGAAGTCCAGAACGAAGGCCGCGCCGTGGTGTTCAAGGACAAGGGCGAACGCCGCCGCGCCACCGTCAGCACTTCGGGCACAAAAATCGAGATCGCCGGGAAGTCGGCCAGGCGCAACGAGGTCAAGGCCGGCATGACCTGCAAGATCACCTACACCGGCGACGGCGCGCAGGCGAGCGCGCTGGTCTGCCGATAACAGACGCTTCGGATCGCCGCCTGTCCTTTCAGGCCGCGATATCGGGGCCGGACAACAGGGAGCAGGGAGACAGCGATGATCGCGAAACATGCGACAGGTGCGCCCGCGCGGCGAATGGGCATGGGAACGGCGGCGGCGCTGGCCGCGGCCATCGCCCTTGGGGCGGCGGCGGCGGGGCCCGCCGCGGCGGAGGTGAACCTCGCCGGCAAGCGGCTCAATGCGCTGATCGGCGCCACGCCCGGCGGCGGCACGGACCTCAGCACACGGCTGGTCGGCCGTTATCTCGAAAAATACCTGCCGGGCCACCCGCGCACGGTCTATCGCAACATGCCCGCCGGCAACGGCGTGCAGGCGACCAATTACTTCGCCAACGAGGCGGCGCGCGACGGCACCTACTGGATGGGCGGCGGCAACGCCTATATCGACGCCCAGGCCCTGCGCCAGTCGACGGTGAAATACGATCCGCGCACCTTCCATTATATCGGCGGGATCGCCCGCGGCGGCTCGATCGTGGTGATGAACGTGGGCAAGCAGGCCAACCTTGCCGACCGCTCGCGGCCTGCCGTGGTGATCGGCACCGGCGACGGCACCGGCACATGGGAGGAAATGCTGTGCTGGGGCGCGGAGATGCTCGGCTGGAACATCCGCTTCGTGGTCGGCTATCCGGGCACCTCGGCGATGCTGCTGGCGCTCAGGCGCGGCGAAATCGACGCGATGGGGACCTCGGCGCTCACCATGCTCGAAGGATTGCGCAAGCAGGGCGGATTCACCGAAATCGTTCAGATCGGCGAAATGCGCGACGGCAAGGTCGTGCCGCGGGCGTCCTCGCCCGGCGTGCCCACCATGCACCAGTTGATCGCGGGCAAGCTCACGGGCGTCGCCAGGGACTCGTTTGCCTACTGGACCGATTCGAACCAGATCGACAAGTGGTACGCCGTGCCGCCCGGCACGGCCGCCGATGTCGTCGCCGCCTACCGCGAGGCCTTCAGGAAGGCGGTCGCCGATCCCGACTTCGTCAAGGAGGGGCGTCGGCAGTTGAGCCCCGATTTCGGCACCCAGACGGCGGAGGAGGTCACGCGGCTGGTGCGCGACACGAGCTATCCCGGCGCCGAGATCACCAGGTTCACCCATGAACTTCGCGTGAAGTACGGCCTGCCGGGGCAGGCGCTGTCGGATGAGGAACTGGCGAAGCTCGCCAGGAAGCTGGTGGGCGAGGGGCTCAGGGCCGAAACCGTGCTGACGGCGGTCGACAACGGCGGACGGGAAATCTCCTTCGCCAACAAGGGCGTCGCGCACAAGGCCAAGATTTCCGGCAACCGGACCCAGGTCACTATCGCCGGCAAGGCGGCGAAGCGGTCTGCCCTCAAGCCCGGGATGGCCTGCACCGTGGCCTATCCGGGGGACGGGGCGGATGCCACGGCGGTGACATGCAAGTGAACATTTTTAGTGGGTTAGGATTGTTTCCTCATGTGCTTAAGCGGATTTTAACCCTATCGGCGTTGAGATAGCCTCCGACAGACGTTTCCCCGTTTCAGCTTGGGGATGCGGGCAGGGACTCCCGCGCCTGGAACCGGAGGTGCATGATGCATCGCACATTTTTAGCCGTTTCTGCGGCCATGTTTCTCGCCGCCTGCGCGCCGCAGACGGTGATCGCCAACAAGCAGCAGGCCGTCGTCGAGGCCTGGTCGCATCAGGACGCGGTCGGCACCGCCAAGCGGGAATGCGCCAGGTTCGACCGCTGGCCGCTGCTGCAGCGCCAGACCGGATCGGAATACTGGTTCGCCTGTCTGGAAAGCGACGAAGCCGTCTTCCGACGGGAGAAGGCATCGCAAGCCGAGGCAATGAAACTCGCGAAGGAATTGCGCGAGGGGCAGTCGCCGCCCGCCCCGAGCGGAACGCAGGTCGCCGCCGCGCCCACCGATCTTTCGCCGCCGGCCGAAGCGGCGTCTGTGCCGGGGGAGGAAAGCAAGGCAAAGACAGGGAAATCGCAAACGGCGAAGCGCGAGTCGCGCGGCAGCTGGGTGCAGATCGGCGCCTTCCGCGACAAGGTCGTGGCGCAGAAATACATCGCCGAAATCCGTAAGGCCCATGCCGGTCTGATCGAGGGCCGAGACATCATCGTGAGCGAAGCGAAGCTCGGCGATCGCGGCACCTTCCAGCTGGCTCGTCTCGGGCCCTTCACGCGCAACGGCGATGCCCGCAAAGCCTGCGGTTCGCTGAAGGCGCAAGGGGCCGCCTGCTTCGTCGTCACGGCCCGTTGAACGCCGGCTGGGAATCCGCAGAAAACCGGGGCTTTCGTCGCGGCGCGCGGGCTCGTAACCTTGTTGACACCCGAGCCGCGTCCGTTTACACCAGCGCCGTCACGCGCTGGGATTTCGGGGGCGTAGCTCAGTTGGTTAGAGCGCCGGCCTGTCACGCCGGAGGTCGCGGGTTCGAGCCCCGTCGCTCCCGCCAGTCCCGCCGCCGACGGGCCTTCCGGCCCAACCCCCGCTCACGGGGGAGCGAGGCAAACTGTGCTTTTCATCATCCGGTGAAATTACTAGTCTAGCCCCGCGGTCGCCGCGGGGCAGGGCTGGTGCTGGTCCCGTGTTTGCGACACAGGATGTTGAATTGACGGAGCGAACGGGAAGAGACGCCTAGATGCAGGAACTGCTCGCTCAATACGTCCCCATCCTGATCTTCTTCGGCATCGCCGGCGGCCTCGCTCTCGTCATCCTCCTCGCGTCCTTCATCGTCGCCCGCCAGAAGCCCGATTCGGAAAAGCTCGCGGCCTATGAATGCGGCTTCGATCCGTTCGGCGACGCGCGCGGT
Organism: Alphaproteobacteria bacterium; assembly: GCA_964229575.1. Classification (GTDB taxonomy): domain Bacteria; phylum Pseudomonadota; class Alphaproteobacteria; order SMXQ01; family SMXQ01; genus WHSO01. The sequence continues at coordinate 11,442 of CAXRES010000173.1, read as the reverse complement.
CGCTTCGACGTGCGGTTCTATCTGGTCGCCATCCTCTTCATCATCTTCGATCTCGAAGTTGCCTTCCTGTTTCCCTGGGCCATTGCCCTCGGCGACATCGGCCTGTTCGGCTTCTGGTCGATGGTGGTGTTCCTCGCCGTGCTGACCATCGGCTTCATCTACGAATGGCGCAAGGGGGCGCTGGAGTGGGAATGAGCGCCGCCGCTAATCCTTCGCGCGAACAGGTCGCCGCCGCCGTCGCCCACGAACTTCAGGACAAGGGCTTCGTCGTCGCCAGCCTCGACGCGCTGGTCAACTGGGCGCGCACCGGCTCGCTGTGGCCGATGACTTTCGGCCTCGCCTGCTGCGCGGTCGAGATGATGCAGGTCGCCGCTTCGCGCTATGACCTCGACCGCTTCGGTCTCGTCTTCCGCCCGTCGCCCCGCCAGTCCGACGTGATGATCGTTGCCGGCACGCTGACCAACAAGATGGCGCCGGCGTTGCGCCGCGTTTACGACCAGATGGCCGAGCCGCGCTGGGTCATCTCGATGGGCAGCTGCGCCAACGGCGGCTGCTACTATCACTATTCCTATTCCGTCGTGCGCGGCTGCGACCGCGTCGTGCCGGTCGACGTCTACGTGCCGGGCTGCCCGCCCACGGCAGAGGCGCTTCTCTACGGCATCATGCAGTTGCAGAAGAAGATCCGCCGCACAGGCACCCTGTTCCGCTAGGCCCCAGATGGACGATCAGCAGCAAGAACAGCTCAACGCGCTCAAGGAGCTCGGCGCCTACATCGAGGCCCTGCTCAACGGCGACGTGCTCGGGGTCGAGCTGGCCGTGGGCGAACTCAACATCACGGTGCGGCGCGAGAGCATCGTCCCCGTGCTCACCCGCCTGCGCGACGACAGCAACTGCCAGCTCAATCAGCTGATCGACCTTTGCGGCGTCGATTATCCCGAGCGCGAGAACCGCTTCGACGTGGTCTATCACCTGCTCAGCCTGCGCCAGAACCACCGCGTGCGGGTCAAGGTGCAAACGGCCGAAGGCGTGCCCGTGCCGTCCGTGACCGGGGTGTTTTCCGCCGCCGGCTGGTTCGAGCGCGAGACCTGGGACCTCTACGGCATCCTGTTCTCCGATCACCCCGACCTGCGCCGCATCCTCACCGACTACGGCTTCGAAGGGCATCCGCTGCGCAAGGACTTTCCGCTCACGGGTTACGTCGAAGTGCGCTACGACGACGACAAGAAGCGCGTCGTCTACGAACCGGTGAAGCTGACCCAGGAATTCCGCTCCTTCGACTTTCTCAGTCCGTGGGAAGGGGCGGAAGCCGCGCGCGCCGCCCTGCTGCCCGGCGACGAGAAGGCCGCGGCGCCCGCGCCCAAGCCCGAGGGCAAATCCTGATGGCCGAACAGCAGATCGAGAATTTTTCGCTCAACTTTGGCCCGCAGCATCCGGCGGCGCACGGCGTGCTGCGCCTCGTGCTCGAAATGGACGGCGAAGTGGTCGAGCGCGCCGATCCGCACATCGGCCTTTTGCACCGCGGCACCGAAAAGCTGATCGAATACAAGACCTACGTGCAGGCGGTGCCGTACTTCGACCGGCTCGATTACGTCGCGCCCATGTCGCAGGAACACGCCTACGCGCTGGCCGTCGAAAAGTTGCTTGGCATCACCGCGCCGCCGCGCGCCCAGCACATCCGCGTGCTGTTCGCCGAAATCTCGCGCATCCTCAACCACATCCTCAACATCACGACGATGGCGCTCGACGTCGGCGCGATGACGCCGCTGCTCTGGGGGTTCGAGGAACGCGAGAAGCTGATGGAATTCTACGAGCGCGCCTCGGGCGCGCGCCTGCACGCGGCCTATTTCCGGCCGGGCGGCGTGCACCTCGACCTGCCGCCGGGCCTCGCCGACGACATTCTCGCCTTCTGCGACGGCTTCGAGCCGCATCTTGATGACGTCGAGGCGCTGCTGACCGGCAACCGCATCTTCAAGCAGCGTACGGTCGACATCGGCGTGGTGTCGGCGCGCGACGCCGTCGACTGGGGTTTCACCGGGCCGATGCTGCGCGGATCGGGCGTCGCCTGGGACCTGCGCAAGTCGCAGCCCTATGACGCCTATGCCGCGATGCGCTTTGACGTTCCCGTGGGCAAGACCAACGATTGCTATGCCCGCTACCTGGTGCGCATGGAAGAGATGCGGCAGTCCTTGCGCATCATCCGCCAGGCCATCGCCGACATGCCGGCCGGTCCCGTGATGGTCGACAACCACAAGATCGCGCCGCCCAGGCGGGCCGAGATGAAACATTCGATGGAAGCCCTCATCCATCACTTCAAGCTCTATACCGAGGGCTATCACGTGCCGAAGGGCGAGGCCTACGCCGCGGTCGAGGCGCCCAAGGGCGAGTTCGGCACCTACGTGGTGTCGGACGGCACCAACAAGCCTTACCGCTGCAAGATCAGGGCGCCCGGATTCGCGCATCTGCAGGGACTGGATTTCCTGTCGAGGGGACACATGCTCGCCGACGTGGTGGCGATCATCGGCTCGCTCGACATCGTGTTCGGGGAGATCGACCGGTGAGCGCCGCACCCGAAACCTTCGCCTTCACGGCCGAAAACAAGGCCAGGGCCGATGCCATCATCGCCAAGTATCCTGCCGGCCGGCAGAGGAGCGCGGTCATTCCGCTGCTCGACCTCGCCCAGCGCCAGAACGGCGGCTGGCTGCCGCGCGCGGCGATCCGGCACGTGGCCGACGTCCTGCAACTGGCCGAGATCCGCGTCTGGGAAGTGGCGTCCTTCTACACGATGTTCAACCTCAACCCCGTGGGCCGCACCTGCATCGAGGTCTGCACCACGACGCCGTGCTGGCTGCGCGGGTCGGAGGCCATCGTCGCGGCGCTGGAGGACGAAGTGGGCGTGAAGCTCGGCGAGACCACGTCCGACGGCGCCATATCCCTGCGCGAGGTGGAATGCCTCGGCGCCTGCGTTCATGCGCCGATGTTCCAGATCGGCGACGACTATTTCGAAGACCTTAAGCCCGAGGATGCCCGCGCCATCGTGCAGGACATAAAGGCGGGACGGGCGCCGAAGCCCGGTTCGCGCATCGGCCGGCCCGGCGCCGCGCCCGCATCGGGTCCCAGGGTTCTGACCGGCAAGAAGGCGCAGTGATGCTCGCGGACAAGGATCGCATCTATACCAATCTTTACGGCCTCGACGACTGGGGCCTGGACGGCGCGCGCCGGCGCGGCGATTGGGACGGCACCAAGGCCATCATGGACAAGGGTGCGGACTGGATCATCAACGAGATGAAGGCCTCCGGTCTGCGCGGGCGCGGCGGCGCCGGCTTCCCCGCGGGCGTGAAGTGGTCCTTCATGCCCAAGGAATCCAAGGACGGGCGTCCCAACTACCTCGTCATCAACGCCGACGAGGGCGAGCCCGGCACCTGCAAGGACCGCGAGATCATGCGCTTCGACCCGCACAAGCTGGTCGAAGGCGCGTTGCTTGCCTCCTTCGCCATGAACGCGCATGCCTGCTACATCTATATCCGCGGCGAATTCTTCCGCGAGGCGGAACACCTCCAGGGCGCCATCGACCAGGCCTATGCCGCCGGGCTGATCGGCAGGAACGCCCGCGGTTCGGGCTTCGACTTCGACCTCTATCTCCATCGCGGCGCCGGCGCCTACATCTGCGGCGAGGAAACCGCGCTGATCGAAAGCCTCGAAGGCAAGAAGGGCCAGCCGCGCCTGAAGCCGCCGTTCCCGGCGGGCGCCGGCCTCTACGGCTGTCCGACGACGGTCAACAACGTCGAGACCATCGCCGATGCGCCGACCATCCTGCGCCGCGGCGCGGCGTGGTTCACCTCCTTCGGGCGGCCGAACAATACGGGCACCAAGCTCTTCTGCATCTCCGGCCACGTCAACGAGCCGTGCACGGTGGAAGAGGCGATGTCGATTCCGCTGAAGGAACTGATCGAGAAGCACGCGGGCGGCGTGCGCGGCGGCTGGGACAACCTGCTCGCCGTCATTCCCGGCGGCTCCTCGGTGCCGGTGCTGCCCAAGTCCATCTGCGACACCGTGCTGATGGATTTCGACTCGCTCAAGGAACAGCGCTCGGGTCTCGGCACCGCGGCGGTCATCGTCATGGACAAGTCGACCGACATCGTGCGCGCCATCGCGCGCCTGTCGAAGTTCTACAAGCATGAAAGCTGCGGCCAATGCACGCCGTGCCGCGAAGGCACCGGCTGGATGTGGCGCGTCATGGAACGGCTGGTCACGGGCGATGCGCGGATCGAGGAAATCGACATGCTGCTCGAAGTGACGACGGAAATCGAAGGCCACACGATCTGCGCGCTGGGCGACGCCGCCGCCTGGCCGATCCAGGGCCTGATCCGCCACTTCCGCGGCGAGATCGAAAACCGCATCAAGCGCCGCCAGGGCGTGGCCGCTTAAGGGAAACGACGATGCCGAAGGTCACAGTAGACGGCGTTGAAATCGAGGTCGCCCCGGGCTCGACCGTGCTGCAGGCGTGCGAGCAGGCGGGCAAGGAAATCCCGCGCTTCTGCTATCACGACCGCCTGTCGATCGCCGGCAACTGCCGCATGTGCCTGGTCGAAGTCTCGCCCGGTCCGCCGAAGCCGCAGGCGTCCTGCGCCATGCCTGTCGCCGAAGGCCAGCAGATCAAGACCGACAGCCCGATGGTCAAGAAGGCGCGGCGCGGCGTGATGGAGATGCTGCTCATCAACCATCCGCTCGACTGCCCGATCTGCGACCAGGGCGGCGAATGCGACCTGCAGGACCAGGCGCTGTTCTACGGCTTCGACCGCTCGCGCTTCCAGGAAAACAAGCGCGCGGTGAAGGACAAGGACTTCGGCCCGCTGATCAAGACGCAGATGACGCGCTGCATCCACTGCACGCGCTGCGTGCGCTTCGCCACCGAAGTGGCGGGGGTCGAGGAACTGGGCGCCGTCGGCCGCGGCGAGAACATGGAAATCACCACCACCATCGGCCAGATGGTGACCTCGGAACTGTCGGGCAACATCATCGACCTGTGCCCGGTCGGCGCGCTGACCTCGAAGCCCTTCGCCTTCACGGCGAGGCCGTGGGAACTGCGCAAGACCGAATCGATCGACGTTCTCGACGCCGTCGGGGCCAACATCCGCATCGACGCGCGCGGGTCTGAAGTCATGCGCGTGCTGCCGCGGCTCAACGAAGACGTGAACGAGGAATGGCTGTCGGACAAGTCGCGCTTCGCCTGCGACGGGCTGAAGCGCCAGCGCCTCGACCGTCCCTACGTCCGCGAGCAGGGCCGCCTGCGCGAAGCGAATTGGGACGAAGCCTTCGCCCGCATCGGCGAAAAGCTGAAGGGCATGCCGGGCGCGAAGATCGCCGCCATCGCGGGCGATCTCGCCGATTGCGAATCGATGCTGGCGCTCAAGGACCTGATGGCTGCGCTCGGCTCGCCCAACGTCGATTGCCGCCAGGACGGGGCGAAGGTCGCCTCCGGGCAGCGTGCGTCCTATATCTTCAACGCGGGCATCGCCGGCATCGACGAGGCCGACGCGCTTCTCATCGTCGGCTCGAACCCGCGCACGGAAGCGGCCGTACTCAATGCGCGCATCCGCAAGCGCTGGCTCAAGGGCAGGTTCGCCGTCGGCGTGGTCGGCGAAAGGGTGGACCTGACCTATCCCACGCAGCATCTGGGCGCCGGCCCGCGTACGCTGGCCGAGCTTGCCGAAGGCCGCGGCGATTTCGCCAAGGTTCTGGAGGCCGCGCAGAAGCCGATGATCGTCGTCGGTTCCGGCGCGCTCGCCCGCGAGGACGGGGCGCAGGTTCTGGCCGCCGCCCGCGCGCTCGCGGAAAAGTACGGCGCCGTGAAGGACGGCTGGAACGGCTTTTGCGTGCTGCAGCGGGCCGCAAGCCGCGTCGGCGGCCTCGACCTCGGCCTGGTGCCGGGGGCGGGCGGAAGGGACGTCGCCGGAATCCTGGCGGGCGCCGCTTCGGGCGAGATCGGCTTCGTCTGGCTGCTGGGTGCCGACGAGATCGACATGAGCAAGCTGGGCCAGGCCTTCGTCGTCTACCAGGGCCATCACGGCGATGCGGGCGCGCATCGCGCCGACGTCGTGCTGCCCGGTGCTGCCTACACCGAAAAGAACGCGACCTACGTCAATACCGAAGGGCGCGTGCAGCGCGCCAATGCCGCGCACTTCCCGCTGGGTGAGGCGAAGGAAGACTGGGCCATCCTGCGCGCCGCGTCCGCCGTGATCGGCAGGAAACTGCCTTACGACAATCTCGCGCAGGTGCGCGCGCGCCTGGCCGAGGTCAACCCGGTCTTCGCCGCGCCCGATCGGCAGTCGCCCGCGCCCTGGGGTGCCTTCGGCACGGCCGGTTCCATGTCGGATGCGCCCTTCGTCAATCCGGTGGCCAATTTCTACATGACCGATCCGATCAGCCGCGCCTCCGTCACCATGGCGCGCTGCACGTCGATGCTCGGCGCGAACAAGGGGGCGACCGGAACCCATGGCTGAGCTCTGGTCCGCATACCTGCTGCCCGGCGCGATCATCGTCGCCAAGATCGTCGCCATTCTGGTGCCGCTGCTGGTCGCCGTCGCCTACCTGACGCTGGCCGAGCGCAAGGTCATCGCCGCCATGCAGCTGCGCAAGGGCCCGAACGTGGTCGGCCCCTTCGGCCTCTTGCAGCCTCTCGCCGACGGTCTCAAGCTGCTGCTCAAGGAAACCGTGATCCCGGCCGGGGCCAACAAGGTCGTGTTCGTTCTGGCGCCGATGATCACTTTCGTGCTGGCCATCGTCGCCTGGGCGGTGATCCCCTTCGACAAGGGGATGGTGCTGGCCGACATCAACGTCGGCGTCCTTTACCTGTTCGCCATTTCATCGCTTGGCGTCTACGGCATCATCATGGCGGGCTGGGCGTCGAACTCGAAATACGCCTTCCTCGGCGCGCTGCGTTCGGCCGCGCAGATGGTGTCCTACGAAATATCCATCGGCTTCGTCATCATCACGGTTCTGCTGTGCGTCGGCTCGCTCAATCTCAGCAAGATCGTCGAAGCGCAGAAGGACGTCTGGTTCGCCCTGCCGCTCCTGCCGATGTTCGTCATCTTCTTCATTTCGGCGCTGGCCGAGACCAACCGCGCGCCCTTCGACCTGCCCGAAGCGGAAGCCGAACTGGTCGCGGGCTACAACGTCGAATATTCGTCGATGACCTTCGCGCTGTTTTTCCTCGGCGAATACGCGAACATGATCCTGATGAGCGCGATGACCGCCGTGCTGTTCCTCGGCGGCTGGCTGCCGCCGGCCGACGTCGTGCCCTTCACCCTGGTGCCGGGGCCGATCTGGCTGATCCTCAAGATCTGCTTCGTTCTGTTCGTGTTCCTGTGGGTGCGCGCGACATTCCCGCGCTACCGCTACGACCAGCTGATGCGGCTCGGCTGGAAGGTGTTCCTGCCGCTGTCGCTCGCCTGGGTGGTCATTACCGCGGGTGTGCTGGTCGGCTTCGGCTGGCTGCCGAAATAAGGGGAGGGGGGCTCGTCATGTCGATGATCACGCAAGGCGCCAAGTCCTTCATCCTGAAGGAACTGGTTTCCGGCATGTGGCTGACGCTGAAGTATTTCTTCAAGCGCAAGGTCACGCTCAACTACCCGTTCGAGAAAGGCATGCTGTCGACGCGCTTCCGCGGCGAACACGCGCTGCGCCGCTACCCGACGGGCGAAGAGCGCTGCATCGCCTGCAAGCTGTGCGAGGCGATCTGCCCGGCCCAGGCCATCACCATCGAGGCCGAGCCGCGCGAAGACGGCTCGCGCCGCACCACGCGCTACGACATCGACATGACCAAGTGCATCTACTGCGGCTTCTGCGAGGACGCCTGCCCGGTGGACGCCATCGTCGAAGGTCCGAATTTCGAGTTCGCCACCGAAACCCGCGAAGAGCTGATGTACAACAAGGAAAAGCTGCTCGCCAACGGCGACCGCTGGGAAAACGAGATCGCCCAGCGCCTGGCGGCGGAGGCGCCCTACAGATGATCCTCCAGGCTATCGCTTTCTATCTGTTCGCCCTCATCGTCATCGCCTCGGGCGTGATGGTGATCGCCGCGCGCAACCCGGTGCACTCGGTCCTCTTCCTCATCCTCGCCTTCTTCAACGCGGCCGGGCTGTTCGTCCTGATGGGGGCGGAATTCCTCGCGTTCATCCTGGTGATCGTCTACGTCGGCGCGGTGGCCGTGCTGTTCCTGTTCGTCGTCATGATGCTCGATATCAACTTCGTCGAACTGCGCCAGGGGTTCCTGCAATACCTGCCGGTCGGCGCGCTGATCGGCGTCATCCTGCTGGTCGAGATCACCTTCATCACCGGCGCCTGGATCACGGCCCCGGAGGCGGGTTCGCTGCTCGCCGCCAAGGCGCCGGCGCTGGCCCAGGCGACCAATGCCGAGGCGCTCGGGCGCATCCTCTATACCAAGTACGTCTATCTCTTCCAGGCGGCCGGCCTCGTCCTGCTGGTGGCCATGATCGGCGCCATCGTACTGACGCTGCGCGCGCGCCCCGGCGTGCGCCGCCAGAAGATCGCTGAACAGGTGGCGCGCACGCGCGACGCCTCGGTCGAGGTCAAGGACGTGCCGGTGGGGAAGGGGGTCTGACATGGCGATCACGCTTGCCCATTACCTGACCGTCGCCGCCGTGCTGTTCACGCTCGGCATCTTCGGCATTTTCCTCAACCGCAAGAACGTCATCATCATCCTGATGTCGATCGAACTGATGCTGCTCGCGGTCAACATCAACATGGTTGCCTTTTCGGCCCATCTCGGTGATCTCGCGGGCCAGGTCTTCACCATGTTCATCCTGACGGTGGCGGCGGCGGAAGCGGCCATCGGCCTTGCCATCCTCGTCGTCTATTTCCGCAACCGCGGCTCCATCGCGGTCGAGGACATCAACAGGCTGAAGGGCTAGCGCATGTACTCCGCGATCGTCTTCCTGCCGCTTCTTGGCGCCGTCGTCGCCGGCCTGTTCGGGCGCCTGATCGGCGACCGCGCGTCGCAGTACGTCACAACAGTGCCGTTGCTGCTGGCCGCCGTGTTCTCGTGCGTCGCCTTCGCCCGCGTGGCGGCGGGCGGCGCGCCCTTCGACGTCGAGGTGTTCCGCTGGATCAACTCCGGCGCCTTCGAGGTGAGCTGGTCGCTGCGCTTCGACGCCCTGTCGGCAGTCATGTGCGTGGTCGTGACCGTCGTGTCGGGCATGGTGCATGTCTATTCCTGGGGCTACATGTCCCACGACAAGTCGATCCCGCGCTTCTTCGCCTATCTGTCGCTGTTCACCTTCTTCATGCTGATGCTGGTGACCAGCAACAACTTCGTGCAGATGTTCTTCGGCTGGGAGGGCGTGGGGCTCGCGAGCTACCTGCTGATCGGCTTCTGGTACGACCGGCCCTCGGCCAATGCCGCGGCGATCAAGGCGTTCCTGGTCAACCGGGTGGGCGACTTCGGCTTCGCGCTCGGCATCCTCGGTACCTTCCTGGCCTTCAACGCCGTCGGCTTCGACACGGTCTTCGCGGGCGTTCCCGCAATGGCCGGCAAGACGATGCATTTCCTCGGCCACGACTTCGACCTGATGACCACGTTGTGCCTGCTGCTGTTCATCGGCGCGATGGGCAAGTCGGCGCAGCTCGGCCTGCACACATGGCTGCCGGACGCGATGGCAGGCCCGACGCCGGTTTCCGCCCTGATCCACGCGGCGACGATGGTCACGGCGGGCGTGTTCATGGTGTGCCGCCTGTCGCCGATGTTCGAGGCCTCGGAGACCGCGCTCATGGTCGTCACCGTTGTCGGCGCCACCACGGCATTCTTCGCCGCCACCGTCGGCCTGGTGCAGAACGACATCAAGCGGGTGATCGCCTATTCGACCTGCTCGCAGCTCGGCTACATGTTCTTCGCCGCGGGCGTTTCCGCCTATTCGGCGGCGATGTTTCACCTGACCACGCACGCCTTCTTCAAGGCGCTCCTGTTCCTCGGGGCGGGTTCGGTCATCCATGCCATGTCGGGCGAACAGGACATGCGCAGGATGGGCGGCATCTGGCGCAAGATTCCGGTGACTTATGCCTACATGTGGATCGGCTCGCTGGCGCTCGCGGGCGTGCCGTTCTTCGCCGGCTACTTCTCCAAGGACCTGATCATCGAGGCGGCCTTCGCCGCCAAAAGCCCGGTGGGCCAGTACGCCTTCTGGATGGGCACCATCGCCGCCGCGCTGACGGCGTTCTATTCGTGGCGCCTCCTGTTCATGACCTTCCACGGCGAAAGCCGCGCCGATCACGACGTCCTGCACCACGTCCACGAATCGCCGCTGTCCATGACCGGGCCGATGGCGCTGCTCGCGGCGGGCGCGATGTTTTCGGGCGCGGCGCTCGCCGGCCTGTTCGTCGGCGAACATTCGGCCGCCTTCTGGGGCAAGTCGATCTTCGTCGCGGCGAACCACACGGCGCTTGCCGACGCGCACAACGTGCCTGCCTGGGTCAAGCTGCTGCCGATCGCCGTCGCCTTCGGCGGCATCCTGGTCGCCTGGTACATGTACGTCCGCCGTCCGGCCCTGCCCGTGGCGATGGCGCGCGAATTCTCCGACGTGCATGCGTTCCTTTACAACAAGTGGTACTTCGACGAACTCTACGACGTCCTGTTCGTGCGCCCGGCCAAGTGGATCGGCCGCGTCCTGTGGCAAGGCGGCGACGGGCGGATCATCGACGGCTTCGGCCCGAACGGCCTTGCCGCGGTCACGCTCGACTTCGCCAGGCGCGCGGCGAAGCTCCAGTCGGGGTATCTCTATCATTATGCGTTTGCCATGCTGATCGGCGTCGCCGTGTTCGTCAGCTACTACCTGTTGGCGAGGTAAGACGATGCACGGCTGGCCCCTTCTTTCGCTGACGACTTTCGTGCCGCTGATCGGCGCGGCCTTCATCCTGATGATCCGGGGCGAGGCGGCCGTGGTCGCGCGCAATGCGCGCAATGTGGCGCTGTGGACCTCGCTGATCACGCTGCTGCTGTCGCTTGCCGTGTGGGCGAACTTCGATCCGAAGTCGGCCGCCTTCCAGATGGAGGAACGCGTGCCGTGGATCGCCGCGTTCAATATCTCCTACCACATGGGTGTGGACGGCATTTCGGTGTTCTTCGTCGTGCTGTCGGCCTTCCTGACGCCGTTGTGCGTGCTGGCGAGCTGGGACGCGATCAAGGAACGCGTGCGCGAATACATGCTGGCCTTCCTGGTGCTGGAAACGCTGATGATCGGCATGTTCTGCGCGCTCGACATCGTGCTGTTCTACCTGTTCTTCGAGGGCGTCCTCATCCCGATGTTCCTGATCATCGGCATCTGGGGCGGGCCGCGCCGGGTCTATTCGGCCTTCAAGTTCTTCCTCTATACGCTGCTCGGCTCCGTCCTCATGCTGGTGGCGATCCTCGCCATCTACTTCACCGCCGAT
>CAXRES010000172.1:0-4217 GCA_964229575.1 Alphaproteobacteria bacterium | reverse complement strand
CCGGCGCCATCGCCATCATCATCAAGCAGCTGTCGAAGACCGAATCGACGACCACGATCGTCATCTGGTTCGCCATCACCGGCGCGATCGTGTCGGCCATTCCGGCGATGACCGTCTGGGTATGGCCGACGCCGGAACAATGGCTGTGGCTGACGGCGATCGGCGTCATCGGCATCGCCGGGCAGGCGGCGCTGACGCGCGGCTTCGGCACCGGCGAGACGTCCTTCGTCACGCCCTTCGATTATTCGCGCCTGATCTTCGCCACCGTCTTCGGCATCATGGTGTTCAGCGAAATGCCCGATTTCTGGAAGGCCGCCGGCGCCGTGGTTATCGTCGGATCGGGCTACTACATCGCCAGGCGCGAAATGGCCATCGCGCGGGAAAAAAAGAAGCGCGCGGCGGCCGTGCAGGGCGGTACGGCGCCGTGACTCCGGGCGCAGGCCGCGCTAGGCTCTGCGCATGGACCACGCAACCCCGAAACCTCACGCGCAGCCGCCATCGGCGGCCGACATCGAGGACCTGGCGCAGGCCGCCTTCGATACGATCCCGGCGCGGCTTGCCGTCCACGCCGACGGGGTCATCATCCGGGTCGAGGAGTTCCCCGACGAGGAGACCTGCGCGGAGATGGGCCTCGAATCGCCCTTCGACATCCTCGGACTTTACCGCGGCATCGACATCGGCCGCAAAAGCGTGAGCGATTCGGGCGCGCTTCCCGATATGATCTTTCTCTACCGCAGACCGATCCTCGATTACTGGGTCGAAACCTTCGAGCCGCTGCCCGATATCGTGCGTCACGTGCTGATCCACGAGATCGGGCACCACTTCGGCTTCAGCGATGCCGAAATGGAACAGATAGAGCGCGAGGACTGATCGCGCGGACGACCGCGCATCGCAGACCGCCCGACAGGGCAAGCAGAGGCGACAGTGACCGACAGCAAGCTCCCCGACCCGCTTTCTTCCGACCGCCTGCGCCGGCGCTGCGATCCCGAAGATCTCGGCTTCCGCATCACCGACGAGCTTGAGGAACCGCTGCATATCGTCGGGCAACCCCGGGCCGTCGAAGCCATCCGCTTCGCCGTCGGCATCGAGCGCGAGGGCTACAACATGTTCGCCGCCGGGCCGTCGGGCACCGGCAAGCATTCGACGATCCGCCAGTTTCTCGAAGGGCGCGCCGCCAAGATGCGAACGCCGCCCGACGTCTGCTATGTGCACAATTTCGAGAACCCGCACCGGCCCAACATGATCATGCTGCCGGCCGGACGCGGCGCGCCGTTGCACCGCGACATGGCGCAACTGATCGAAATGGCGCAGGCGGCTATCCCCCGCGCCTTCGAAGGCGAAGAATACCGGACCCGCCGGCGCGAACTCGACGCGCGTTTCCGCGCCGCGCACGACCGCATCTTCGAAGACGTGCAGCGCGAGGCGCAGGAAAAGTCCATCGCCATCCTGCGTACCCCTGCCGGCCTTGCGCTGGCCCCGATCCGCAAGGGCGAAATCGTCAGCCCCGAAGATTTCGCCAAGTGGCCCGAGGGAGAGCAGGAGAAGACGCGCGAGACGATCAACGACCTTCAGGAAAAACTGCACACGGCGATGGCCCAGCTTCCCGCCTTCGAGCGCGAAGTGCGCGAACAGCTGCGCGAACTGAACCAGGGAATCACCGTCTACGCGGTCGGGCACCTGATCGACGACCTGCGCCGGCGCTACGACGACCTGCCGGAAGTGCAGGACTACCTCGATCAGGTGCGCAAGGACCTGATCGAGCATGCCGACGAGTTCATGCGCGCCGGCACCGCGGGCGCCGGCGACGGCGGTCAGTCCGGCGACGACGAAAATTCCGACGATATCCTGCCCGGCGGCCAGGCCATGGTCGCCACGCAGTTCTTCAAGCGCTACACGGTCAATCTGCTGGTCGATAACGGTCAGCGCCAGGGCGCGCCGGTCGTCTACGAAGACCTGCCGAACCTGCAGAGCCTGATCGGGCGAATCGAGCACATTGCCCGTTTCGGCACCCTGATCACCGACTTCACGCTGATCCAGCCCGGGGCCCTGCACAAGGCCAACGGCGGCTATCTGATCCTTGACGCCGAAAAGGTGCTGATGGCGCCTTTCGCCTGGGAAACGCTCAAGCGGGTACTCAAATCCCATGAGATCAAGATCGAAAGCCCGGAACGCATCATGTCGGTCGCCACGACGATCACGCTGGAGCCGGAATCGGTCCCGCTCGACCTCAAGATCGTGCTGCTGGGCGAACGGATGATCTACTACCTGCTCAGCCAGTACGATCCCGAGTTCGGCGAGTTGTTCAAGGTCGGGGTCGACTTCGAAGACGCCATGAAGCGCACGCCGGACAACGTCAGGATGTTCGCGCGCTTCCTCGCCAAGGTCATCCGTCACCAGAAGCTGCGCCCCTTCGAGGCGGGCGCCGTCGCGCGCGTCATCGAACATTCCTCCCGGCTGGCCGAGGATGCCGAAAAAATGTCGACGCACATCCGCAGCCTGTGCGACCTGCTGGTCGAATCCGATTACTGGGCATCGACCAACGACAACGCCCATGTCACGGCCGAAGACGTGCAGCTCGCCATCGACACCAATATCCGCCGCGCCGATCGCGTCCGCGAACTGTCCTACGAACAGATCGCGCGCAAGACCATGCTGATCGACACGGCAGGCGAAGTCGTCGGCCAGGTCAACGGCCTGTCGGTGATGCAGCTCGGCAAGTTTCCCTTCGGCCACCCCTCGCGCATCACCGCGCGCGTGCGGCTCGGCCGCGGCCAGGTCGTCGACATCGAGCGCGAGGTCGAACTCGGCGGCCCGCTTCATTCGAAGGGCGTCCTGATCCTGTCGGGCTTCCTCGGCGCGCGCTACTGCCCGGACCTGCCGCTGTCGCTCGGCGCGAGCCTCGTGTTCGAACAGTCCTACGGCGGGGTGGAAGGCGACAGCGCCTCTTCGGCCGAACTCTATGCCCTGCTTTCGGCGCTGGCCGAAGCGCCGATCAGGCAGTCTTTCGCGGTCACCGGTTCGGTCAACCAGTATGGCCGGGTCCAGGCCATCGGCGGGGTCAACGAAAAGATCGAGGGATTTTTCGATATCTGCAGGCAATCGGGCCTGAGCGGCGACCAGGGCGTGTTGATCCCGGACTCCAACGTCCAGCACCTGATGCTGCGCCAGGATGTGGTCGACGCCGTGGCCGGGGGCAAGTTCCGCATCTATCCGGTGTCGACCATCGACCAGGGCATCGAACTCCTGACCGGCGTTCCGGCGGGCGAGCGCGGCCCCGACGGCAGGTTTCCGAAGGACAGCATCAACGGCCGGGTCGAAGCGCGGCTTGCCGCCTTCGCCGAAGCCGCGCGCCGCTTCGGCCGCGGCCCCATGAACGGCGAGGACGACAGGAAGAAGTGACGTCGGCGCAGTTCTTCGGCGGCGCTGTTCACCGCTTCGTTATCGACCGTTATTTTGCCGCCGGCCGCCGATCGGCGAAGATCGCTCCATGATCTCTCCCGGCTTTCTCGATGTTTTCCTGCCCTGGGCCGTGCTCGCGGCCTATTGCCTGATCGTGCTGCGCATGACGCCGCAAATGGTGACGCCCGCGCAATTCTTCGGCGGCGCCGATGCGCAGGGCGCCGCCCCCGGCCTGTGGCTGCTGGCGGCGAGCGCGGCCATCACCTGGATCTTCGCCAAGTCGATCGCCAACGCGGCCGACCTGGCCGGCGCCTTCGGCATCGCGGGCGGCATCGGATATGCGCTTTATTACCTGAGCTTCGTCGTCGCGGGCGTCGCCATCTACCTCATTCGCGTGCGGGGCGGGCACGCCTCGCTCGCCGGGTTTCTGACGGCGAAATACGGCGCCGCCTGCGCGCGGCTGTTCCTGATCGCCGTCGGCATCCGCCTGTTCAACGAGGTGTGGTCGAACACCAAGGTCGCGGCGCTTTACTTCGGCGCCGAAGGCAGCGGCGAATACTGGATCGGCGTCGGCTTCGTCACCGCCTTCACGGTCTACTATTCGTGGCGGGGCGGCCTGCGGTCCTCCATCCTCACCGACGGCGCGCAGATGGTGCTGGCCGCCATCCTGCTGGTCGTCGTGCTCGGCATCGTCTGGCCCGGACTGCTCGCACGCGGCCTACCGGAGATTCCCGCCTCGGCGCAGATGGCGGGCCTCACCTTCTGCGGGCTCGCCCTGGTGCAGGTGCTGAGCTATCCATTTCACGACCCGGTCATGA
>CAXRES010000171.1:0-4679 GCA_964229575.1 Alphaproteobacteria bacterium | reverse complement strand
GTCGCCCTTGATCACGACGAAGCGCCACGGACGCAGGCGGCCGTGGTCGGGGGCGCGGGTCGCGGCGCGGAAGATGACATCGAGATCGGCGCTTGAGGGAACCGGCTCGGTCAGCATGTTGTTGGACGAGCGGGTCAGCAGCGTGTCGATCGCGCTGTCGCGGGCGGCTTCGGAAACGGTCATGGGCTATTCCTCGGGTAGTCGTTGTTTGGGGGGAACATAATGCAATTGGCCCGCCGCCTCAACGATCTAAGGCACGTCACAGCAGGGGATGGCGGACCGCGCCGAGAGAGGCGGCAAACAGGGAAATGGCAATGGTTACAATGATCAAGCCCCCGGCCACGGCGGCCGCATCGAGCCCGGCCGCGAGGCCTCGTGCCGTGGCCCCGCCGCGGCGCCCGAAGGCGAGCGCGGCGCGGCGCGCGTAGACTGCAAGCAGCGCCAGCGCCGAAACGGTCAGCGCCGTGCCAGCGGAAATCGCCGCTACCGCGCCAATGCCTGCCGCAGTAAGCCCGGCGATCTTGGCAAACAACAACACGAGCACTGCCCCGCTGCACGGACGCAGGCCGACCGACAGGACTATGGCGAGCGCATGCGACGCCTTCATGGGCGAAGACAGGCTCGCCGCATCGGGGCTATGGAAGTGCGAATGGAAATATCCATGTTCGTGGCCATGGCCATTCGCGCGGTCCGGCGCATCGTCGCTATCATGAGCATGGCCATGATGCGGCAGGCCGCGCAGCCGATGCCAAAGGCGGAACGCGGCGGAGGCCGCGAGCCCCGCCCCGACCAGCGCGAGCAGGCCGTAGCTCGCCGTTTCGACCGCCGAAGCACCGGTACGTGCATCGCGCAGCGCGAGTCCGAGCACGCGAACTGCCCCCTCCACGACGACGATGGCGGTCAATCCTTGCAGGAAGGACGATGCCAGAGTCAGCGTGATACCGCGCCGCACACCGCTTTCCGTCGTCGCGACATAGGTCGAAATGACGAACTTGCCGTGTCCAGGGCCGGCGGCGTGAAAAATCCCATAGAGAAACCCCAGCACCACGAGATTCCAGAGGGCCAGCGCCCTGTTGTCCTGCACGGCGCGTATTGCCGTGGCGAGCCGGCCGTGAAGATCGCGCTGCGCCTCCTGAATTATCGTGCCCAGGTCCGCCGACCAGCTGGCGCCACCGATATACCAGACGGCTAGAGCCGTCAGTCCGATGGCGATCGCAGAAGCGGCCCAGACGCTTGGCCCCGCTCTCAACGACATTCGATAACGGCCGTTTCCGCGAACAGGGCGCCGAAGGACGCCTCCGGGTCTTCGGAGAACTTCTTGCCGAACCCCGCGGTTTCCTTCTGCTCGCGGCCCAGAGACGCGGCGAGCGACTGGGCTTCGGCATTTACCTCCGGCTTAACGATCCGCGCAGCGCATCCGGTCCCGCCCGCATTCACCAGGCCGACCGGATCACCTTTGAGGTAGACAATTTCCATGTAGTAGGTCGGGTCGTAGGAACTGAACTGCACACGAGCCTTGCGCGGATCGACCGGCTCTTCGAGCGGCAGCATGAAGGACAGTGCAAGGCGGCGGCCGTTCCATACGTTGCGCCCGTCGCGCGCCGCTTTCGTTTTCACGCGCTTGCCGTTCACCCGCACATCGATGAAATATCCGACCTCCGACAGGTTCTTGAGGTTGGCGCTGGCCAGTTCGGCAAGCGCCTGATCCTGTTTCGGTCCCTTCTGCGGCGGAATCGTCTCCATCGCATAGGCGGAATAGAACTCGTCGAACAGCCACTCCAGCCGCAAGGCCGCGACACGGCCCTGATGGTCGAACACCACCTGGCTGCGAAGGTCCGCCCACAGATGCGGGTGGGCCATTGCTGGCAACGCATATCCAATTATCAGCACGGACAGGACAATGATGGCACGTCGCATGGCGGTTTCGGCTCTTTTGCTACGCCAGTGCCTTGAGCGGCAACGGGATGGAAAAGAAGGTAATAGAAGGATGGGGCGGCGCAAAATTCAATTGCGCCAGCCGTAAATATATAATGTTATATTATAACACATTCAACGCACACCACAGATCAATCTCCCCCCCCCATGCTCACAAGAAAACTCGCTCTCGCCCTCGGCTGCGCCCTCCTCTGCCAAGCCTCGCTCCCTGCACGCGGCACCGAGGCGCCGGCCGTGGTCGCCACCATCGCACCGCTACATTCGCTGGTCACGGGCGTCATGGACGGCGTCGGCAGGCCGCACCTGCTTCTGCCGGGCGGCGCCTCGCCGCATTCTTACGCGCTCAAGCCGTCGGATGCCCGGCGGCTGGCCGAGGCGCGCGTCGTTTTCTGGATCGGCGAAACGCTGGAGGCTTTCCTCGAACGGCCGCTTGCCGCGCTCGCCGGCAAGGCGCGCGTCATCGAACTGCTGGACGCGCCGGGGCTCGTTCGTCTGCCGGTGCGCGAAGGCGGCGTCTGGGAAACGCACGAGGACGACCACGCCAAGGACGGCACGGAAAATCATGGGCACGCCAAAGATGGCCATGAGGCGCACAAGGGCGCCGATGCCCATGTCTGGCTCGATCCGGCGAACGCGCGCGCCATGGTGGCCGCCATCGCCGCCGCCCTTGCCGAGGCCGATCCAGCCAATGCCGGCGCCTATGCCGCCAATGCGCGCGCCATGAATGTGCGCCTCGATGCCCTCGACACGCGGATCGCCGCCCGCCTCGCTTCGGTCAAGGAACGGCCCTACATCGTCTTTCACGATGCCTACCAGTATTTCGAGCGCCGCTACGGCCTGCGCCCGGCGGGAGCCGTTACCGTCGGCAGCGGCCGTGCGCCCGGCGCCCGGCGCCGCGTCGAACTGCGCGCCCGCATCCGCGACTCCGGCGCCGGCTGCGTCTTCATCGAGCCGCAGTTCGAGCCGCGCATCGCCCAGACCGTGGTCGAAGGCACCGACGCGCGCATCGACACCCTCGATCCCCTGGGGGCCGCGCTCACGCCGGGCCCCGACGCCTATTTCGCCCTGCTCGACGGGCTCGCCGAAGGGCTTGCGCGCTGCCTGGCGGGCGGGCGGGCGGACGGCCAGCCGGGCGACGGGCGATAGTCGTTCGCAGATGCGACCTGCCGCCGCCCTTGGCAGGGGACGGCGGGCGTTGTTAAATCAAGGTCAACACGCACGAAAAATCGCGCGGCCGGGCCGCGCCAGCAGGGGAACCGACCAGATTCATGGACAAGAGCATCGCAGTGCCGACAGGCGACGAAATCCAGGCGCAGGCCGACCATTGGGCGGGCGTGGCGCGTAACCTCGCGCCGATGATCGCCGCCGCCGGCGACCGCATCGAGAAAGAACGCAAGGTCACGCCCGAGGTGATGAAGGCGCTGCACGAGGCGAAGCTGTTTCGCCTGCTGATGCCGCGCTCCATCGGCGGCAGCGAGGCCGATCCGCTGTCCTATATGCAGGTGCTGGAGGAAGTCTCGGCCGCCGACGCCTCCACCGGCTGGTGCCTGGGCCAGGGGCTCGGCTGCTCGCTGGCCTCGGCCTTCGTCGAGCGCGCCGTCGCCGCCGAAATCTTCGACAAGCCCGACGGCGTCCTCGCCTGGGGTCCGCCCAACGGCGCCAAGGCGGTCAGGACCAAGGGCGGCTACCGCGTCACCGGCCGCGGGCGCTTCGCCAGCGGCAGCCCCAACGCCACGTGGTTCGGCGGCCACAGCGAAGTGTGCAACGAAGACGGAAGCCCGGCGAAGGATGCCAAGGGCCATCCGGTCATGCGCACCATGCTGTTTCCGGCCAGGGACTGCGAGATCATCAAGGTATGGGACGTGATCGGCCTGCGCGGCACGGGCTCGGACGACTACGCCGTGAAGGATCTGTTCGTGCCCGACGCGCACACGACGTGGCGCGATTCGGTGCCCGACCGCACCGAAAAGGGCCCGCTCTACAACATTCCGCTGCTCACCATGTACGGCATGGGCTTTTCGGGCGTCGCCCAGGGCATCGCGCGCACGGTGCTGGACGAATTCATGAAAGTCGCCCAGGGCAAGAAGGCGAGCGGATCGAGCGTGCCCTTGTGCGAAAACGCCGTCATCCAGTCGCAGACGGCGCAGGCCGTGGCCAAGCTGCTGTCGGGCCGCGCCTTCCTCGTCAAGATGATCAAGGAATTCTACCAGGCATCCGCCGCCGGCGGCGATTTCTCCCTTGATCTGCGCGCGAAGCTGCGCATCTCCATCACCTGGAGCATGCAGCAGGCCAAGGACGTGGTGGACTTCTGCTACCACGCGGCGGGCACCAACGCGATCTTCGAGAAGAACCCGTTCGAGCGCCGCTTCCGCGACATTCATACCGTGACCCAGCAGGGCCAGGCGCACATGAGCAACTTCGAGTTCTCGGGCCAGGCCCTCTACGGCCGCGCCCCGGGGCACCGGCTGTAGCCGGCACACCGCATCGAAACGAAAAAGGGCCGGGGATCGCTCCCCGGCCCTTTTTTTTGACGAACCGCTGTCAGGCGGCGCGGCTGGACCGCTGGCCGCCGAAGCGGCGGCCGCGCTTGGGTTGACGGCCGCGAGTCGCGCCGCCACCGTGTCCAAACCCAGGAGCAACGCGGCGCCCACAGTCCCCGCGACGAGATACGCGATCAAATTATTCAAACCTCGAAAAAATTCCAAAGCGGCGCCGAGATCCGCGGGCACCCCTTGCGGCTCGTC
>CAXRES010000170.1:0-12019 GCA_964229575.1 Alphaproteobacteria bacterium | reverse complement strand
CATCTTATCGGGACGGCGCAACTGTTCGCGATCGGATGATTCCCTCCGATCGCGAGCTGCTCCGGCCTCCGGCGTTCGGCTCAGCGGCGCGAACAGGCGCCCCCGCCAAGGACACAGAACTTCGCGCAATGGGGATGGTTGAGCACCACCGGGACTGCCGCCTCGGCCAGCGTCGTTCCCAGTTCGAAGCCATCGTGTTCGGTGATCAGGGTACAGGCGAGAACGATGGGCCGATCGGCGCCCCTGCGACGCGCGACCATGCGCGAGGACGCGCACATGAGCTGCGACGGCGATTTGCCGAGGATGTCCCAGCAGGCCTCGGTGATCTCCGGCGTCCCTGCCTTTTCGTCCATTTCTGGAAACAGCACGAGCGCTTCCGGATCGCTGCAATCGATGGCGATCCCCTCACGCGCGAACAACCGGGCAAATCCCGCCCGCAAGGCAGCCTCGTCCTTTTCCCAAAGAGTCCGCCCGGCAACGCGCGGCGCAAATCCGTTTTCCGAAAGCCAGCGCAATCCGGCGAGAGTCGCTGCGAAACTGCCCGGACCACGTTCCTCGTCATGGCGCGCCACATCGAAATGGTCGAGCGATACGCGAATCGAGAGCGCCGACCCGAACGCCGCGTGCAGGCGCAGGAGATCGGCCTTCCTGTGGGCCATCGGCGTCATGGCATTGGTCAGCACCAGCGCATCCAGGCCACGCGTCAGCACGTCATCCAGCATGGCGACGATATCGGGGTTCATGAAAGGTTCGCCGCCGGTGAAGCCGATTTCCCGCGTGCCGAGGCCGAGCGCCGCGATCTCGTCCAGATAGGCGGCGAGATCGGCATGCCGGAACCAGGCGAGCGAATCGTTGCGTGGACTGGAATGGATATAGCAATGCCCACAGGCGAGGTTGCAGAGCGTGCCGGTATTGACCCAGAGCGTCGCCAGGCGGTCGAACGGGACGCGGGCCCGCCGTTCACCCCCTGCGGTGAACAGGGGGTCGGAGAACCTGGCCGGGGGAAAGGGCACGGAATCGGGCGGAACCATGCCCCCTTCTATCCCCTAACCCCTTCACGCCCAATACACTTTTGCGTGACGTGATATATCGCCATGGGTTTGCGGCCGGTCCGGTCTGTGCTATCTTGGCGCCGGTCAATTCATTGATTTTTCGTGGGGAAGCTTATGTCTGAGGAAAAGTCCGCGCCGGCAGAAACCACCGTCTACGTCCGTCCCGGCGAGCCTGGCCACAACGAAGCCAAGGAAGTCGTCTGGGTGCGCTGGCAGAAGAAGCGCACCTTCGTGCGCGCGCTCGAAGGCACCTATGGCGAGGTTTACAAGAGCCTCTACGCCCAGCCCCGCGTCTACCCGCATGGCGACTGGAAGTGGCACGGCGGTCCGCAAGTCTACGGCAAGGTCACGATCAACCCCCAGTCGGTCGAAATCGCGCAGTCGATTGAATGCCACCTCAATGTCTTCTCCCCCCATGGCGCGGGCCAGAAGC
Organism: Alphaproteobacteria bacterium; assembly: GCA_964229575.1. Classification (GTDB taxonomy): domain Bacteria; phylum Pseudomonadota; class Alphaproteobacteria; order SMXQ01; family SMXQ01; genus WHSO01. Next base: position 10,534 of record CAXRES010000170.1, on the reverse strand, counting down.
ACGGCCACATGAATTCGGCGGTGTTCTACATCCTGTCGGGCGTCGGCCATGACGTTCACGACACGATCAGCTACCCTTACGAGGCCGGCGACGCCTGCGTGGTCGAGAACGGTTGCGTGCACCAGCACATCAACGACGGCGACAAGGAAATGGTCGTCCTCGTGATGAAGGCAAAGCCGCTGTTCCTTTTCATGCACATGCTCTTCCAGAAGATGGTCGACTACCCGGCGAAGGTTCCCTCCAGGGGCGGCGAGAACTACGTCCCGCCGGAAAACCTCTAGGCCGGGCGGAAGTGAGCGACGGCAGCAATCAGGCCGGGCCCGGCGGCAACAACCAGGCCGGCCCCGGCCACAACGCCGCGCCCGAGGGCAATCCCGAAGTCTGGACCTTCTGGCAGAAGAAGCGCACCTTCGTGCGCGCGCTCGAGGGCACCTACGGCGAGGTCTACAAGGGTCTCTACGCCGCGCCCCGCGTCTATCACGGCCCCGAATTCAAATGGAAGGGCGGGCCGCAGTTCTTTGCCAAGGAAGCGATCAATCCCGGGTCCGTCCAGATCGCCCAGTCGATCGAGTGCCACATCAACGTACTCGCGCCCAACGCCACCAGCCAGAAGCACGGGCATATGAACTCCGCCGTGCTCTACATTCTTTCGGGCAAGGGCAAGGACATCCACGACGGCCATTCTCACCCCTACGAGGCGGGCGATGCCTGCATCGTCGAGAACGGCTGCGTTCACCAGCACGTCAACACCGAACCCGCGCAGCAGGTCGCCCTCGTCATGAAGGCGAAGCCGCTGTTCCTGTTCATGCACATGCTCTTCCAGAAAGTCGTGGAATACCCCTCCTCCGAACCGGCGCCGGGTGGCGAAGGCTACGTGCCGCCCGGCAATATCTAGCCGTTTCATCGGTCTTTCGCCCCATTGGCCGGGTTGCGCCGAGGCCCGCCTGCCGCTACCCTTGGGCCGCTTTCAAGGAGCCCGACCATGCCCGAAGACGCAAATCCAGACGACACCGGCCCCGCGCCGGGCAGCAACCAGACCGTGTGGGAACGCTGGCAGAAGAAGCGCACCTTCGTGCGCGCGCTCGAGGGCACCTACGGCGAGGTCTACAAGGGTCTCTATGCCGCGCCGCGTATCGTCCGCGGTCCCGACATCGGCTGGAAGGGCGGTCCCGCCTATTTCCACAAGATCACCGTGAGCCCGCAGAACGTCTCCATCGCCCAGTCGATCGAATGCCACGTCGACGCCTTCGCGCCGGGCGCCTACGGCCAGAAGCATGGGCACATGAATTCGGCCGTGTTCTTCGTCCTGTCGGGCCAGGGATATGACGTTCACGACGGCGTCCGGCTGGAATACGAGGCGGGCGACGCCAGCGTCGTCGAATGCGGCTGCGTGCATCAGCACTTCAACCGGTCGAAGACAGAACAGATGGTCTGCCTGGTGATGAAGGCGAAGCCGCTGTTCCTGTTCATGCACATGCTGTTCCAGAAGACGGTGGCCTATCCGGACGAAACCCTGGCCAAGGGCTTCGAGGATTATTCGCCGCCCTCAAGTATCTGAACCCGGGATTCGGCAAGAGAAAACGGCCGGGCAATCCCCGGCCGTTCCTCTTTCAAGGCGGGCGTCCGTGCCTTTACTTCCTGGGCTGGCTCATGCCGTCCTTCGTGCCCGGGCGGGCGCCGACTTCCTCGATCCAGCGCACGATGTTCTTGTAGTTGTTGATCGGAAAGACTTCCTGATCGAAGCCGGCGACGCGCGGATAGAAGCAGATGTCGGCGATGGAAAAGGTCTGGGCGAAGAACTGGTTCTTGCCGAGGTGATCATCGATCACCTTGACCACGCGTTCGCATTCCGGCTTCAGCGTCGGATGCCCCTTCAACGCGCCGAGAAACGGCACGGAGCCGTTCATGTGCAGCATAAACCACTTCTGCACCTCGACCCGGTCGATGGCGTCCTTGCCGTAGAGCTTGCCCGACTTTTCCGCCGCATAAAGCAGGATGGCGCCCGATTCGAAGATGGTCACCGCCTTGCCGCCGGGGCCCTGGTTGTCGACGATCACCGGCACCTTGCCGTAGGGGTTGCGCGCCAGATGCTCGGGCTTCGCCTGGTCTTTCTGCCGCAAGTCCATCGGGTGGACGGTGTAGGCAAGGCCCGCCTCGGACAGGCCGACGGACGCGCGGCGGCTGTTGGTGGTGGCGGCCATATACAGATCGATCATGGACTTTCCTCGTCAAATGCCGGCTCGGCCGGACGTTAACCGGGCGCCGGCCACCGCGGCCGGCGCCGATGCAAAAACCTCAGGGGTGAACGGTCTGGCTGAAGAAGCGGTCTTCCACGGTCAGGCCGAGTTGGCGGGAGCGCGCCTCGCGATAGAGAAGCGCGCCGATGGCGGCGAACTGCAGGCCCAGTCCCTTGTAGTTGTGAAAGCAGGTGATTTCGCTGTCCGACTGACGTCCGGGCGCGAGCCCCGCGACCACGTCCTTCAGTTCCGGCGCGGCCGTGATGTCGAAGACGCCGATGTCGGGGCGCGAATAGTCGCCGTTCTCCCACTCCGGGATCTCCGACGGCCAGCCCCTGGCCGCGTAGGCCTTGACGGGGTCATGCGTGTTGACCACCAGCCGGTCGCAGCCCTTGAGCACGTCGAGGGGGATTTCCGAACCGCGCACGCTGGTGATGTGCATGCCGGGCCTGACCATCGCCGGCGTGATCGTCGCGACCATCGAATTGGTGGCCGATGCCAGGATATCGGCGCCATCGGCCGCTTCTTCGGGGCTGGCCACGGGACGCACGTCGATGCCGAGCTTCTTCGAATAGGTCGCGGCGAAAGCCTCGCGGTTGGCCTTCGTCGGGCTGAACACCTTGACGAGATCGAGCTTGCGCACCGCGGCCATCGCCTCGATCTGTCCGGTCGCCTGCCAGCCGGTGCCGAGCAGGCCCAGCACCTTCGCATCCCTGCGCGCCAGGTACCTGGCGGCGACGCCCGAAGAGCCGCCGACCCGCGTCTTCTGCACGTAGCCGTCGTTGAACATGGCGAGCAGTTCGCCGGTGTCGGTGGAAAACAGCAGGACGAGGCCGTTGTAGCGGTCGCCCTGGGACAGCGGAATCTTCACCCGGCGCGGGGCGCCGTTGACCACCGGCCAGTGGACGACATCGGAATTGAGCCTGAGCGCCGCCACGCCCGCCGACGGCAGGCTGCCCGACATGGTCTTGAGCGCATAGACGGCGCCCGGACGCGAATTGTCGACGACGCCGTCCTGCCGCGGCATATCGACCGCATCGCGATTGCCGAGATCGCGGTAGGCCGCTTCCAGCGCCGCCACGCAGGGCGGCATTTCAAGGAAACTCTCGATGTCTTCGTTGGTGATGACCAGCACTGTGGAACTCCCCTGTTCCTGCCTTATGGTTCCTGTTCGGCCTGCGCCATTTTCGGCGTCTTGTAGCCGTATTTCTTTCGATCGGTCATGAAGGCCCGGTAATCGGCCGGATGATTGGGCGCGTTGAACGGGCAGGTATCGACGCAGAGATGGCAATACTCCGCCCGCAGACGCGAATAGGGATAACACCTGGCGACGTCGGTCAGCCAGCGCTTGACGCCCATGTCGACGACATAGTCGTCGGGAATGGCATCGCCCGGACAGTTGTTGATGCAGACCCGGCAGACCGCGCAGCGCTCCTGCACGCCGAAGGCCATCGGCGCATCGTGTTCCACCGGCAGATCGGTCGTGACGAAGGACGGACGGAAGCTCGCGCCCAGTTCCGGATGAATGAGGCTACCGTGCTTGCCCAGTTCGCCGAAACCGCACTGCCACATCACCGGTATGGCCTGGATGAAAGTGCCGCCGTTGTGATGGGCGAGCGCGTCCCAACCCAACTCCTCGCGGATCCAGACGGCGAGTTCGGTGGCGATCTTCGCCACCATCCAGTAGGAGCGGTGCGCCTCGTCGCTGACCGCGGCCGGGCCCTTCAGGACTTCGTCGTAGGATTCATGATGGCCGATGGCGATGACGTTTGCGTAGGTGCAGCTTGCGCCTTCATCGACCATGACCGGGTGGATCGCGCACATGCCGACGAGATCGGCACCCAGGCTCATGGCCTTGGCCTTCACTTCGGCCGCCATCGCAGCCGCATCCGCGACCGCGCGCCGTTTCGGCCCGACCGGGCCGTGGCGCCGGGCCGTCAGGACCTTGATACGGCCGTTGAAGTCACGCCGGGCCTCCGACTGGGCCTCATACAGCGGCACCTTGTCCATGCCCAGGTCCTTCATGACCTGGACAAGAAGCGGATCCGCCAATCCCTGCTCGCGGCGCCTTGTCGTGCCGATTACCACAATTTCGGTCCTTCCCCGTCCCGACAGCGCCCCTGCCGGGCGTCTTGGTCCCGAAAGGCTAACATATTTTCAGCCGACCGGAACCTCGGCCGTCATCAGGAGCGGATCGCCGTCGGCGAGGCCGAGAGCCACCCGCAGGCCCACCGGGGCGATGATCTCGACCTGGCGGGAGTCGTAGGCGGCGACTTCGGGCACGACGATGGCCGCACGGATTGCCCGGGGCAGCAGCACCGGATAAAGCAGCCCGTCGCACCAGTTAGGATCGGGATTGCTCATGCGCAGCCCGGGGCTCGCGCGCAGCCGCCGCCAGGCGTCCAGGTCCGGGCCGTCGGGCACGATCAGATTGAGGGTTCCCGGATAGGGATCGATGCCGACCAGCGCGACGAAGGCCTTGCGCGCCCAGTCGGCGGTGGTGAAGCCGACCGCCACGCCCTTCCCGGCCGCGACCCGGCCGGTGAAGCTGATGGTGCGCGCCGGAGCGCCGGTCACTTGAGCAGCCCCGCCTCCCGGAAGGCGGCGGCGGCGGCGGAATGCAGCGGCGCATCGGCGCGCGCCAACGCCGCCTTGCCCATGGTTCGCGCACGCGCCAGCACGGCGGGCAGACCACGGAACAGCGGGTTCGCTTTCTCAAGCCTTGCGGCGCCGGCGATGAAAGCCGCAACCACGCGATGCACGAAGGAATCGGGCGCGTTCGCCGCCGCGACGATGACATTGAGCACGCCGAGCGCCGGCACGTCGGCGGCAAGCCCCGGCACGCAATCGGCGGGCACCAGCGCCGGCGAATAGAACGGATGGATCTCGCACAGCTTTTCGATGCTGCCGGGATCGAAGTCCAGCACCTTGACCTTCACGCGCGCGCAAAGCTCGCTGAAATGGGTGCTGGGAATCGGCGCCGAGAGCTGCGCCGCGACCCGGCCGTCGATCAGCGCGCTGCCGCCGTCGAAGGTCGAGATGTGTTCGAAGCGGATGTCCCTGTCCACCCAGCCGAGCCCCTTGACGATGTTGATGGCGTGCTGGGCCATGCCCGAATCGGCGTGGCCTACGGCGATCGGCTTGCCGCGTAATTCGCCCACCGTGCGCAGGGGCGAATCGGCGCGCGCGACGAAAAACAGCGGGCCGGCATTGAGCGGCGTGATGATGGCGACCGGCGTCGGCGAAGTGAACGGGTCGATTCCCTTGACCGCGCGCGGCACCCAGTTCGACGCCATGAAGCCGAGTTCGGCCTCGCCCCGCGCCACCCGTTCTGCGTTGATCTTGCTGCCAGTGGACGGCAGCACTTCGGCGTCGCTGATCGCGCCGGCATCCCTGAGGACCTCGGCGACCAGCCCGGCCTGGGTGAAAAATGTGCTCAAGGCATCGGAGGAGGAAATGCGGATTTTCATCTTGCGCGACCCGAATAAGCCTAAGAAAACGGGCGTCCGCCCGGACGCCCATGGGATAGCGGCATTAGACCTTTTCGCTGTGGCGCCTGTAAACCCCGATCTTGGGAAGCCATGCGTCAATGAATCGATCTGGAGACCTGCTGGCTCTCGCTTTTGGGAACCTGCGAGGATTCCCCGGACTGATGATGGCAAATCCGCCAGATGCCGCCCTCGCGGACGAACAGGTTGCTCGCCGCGAGGTAGACCTCGCCGATCGCCTCGAAGCAGACGACCAGGGCCGTCTCGCCGATGACCGTCGCCTCCGCCTCCACCGCGCGGATGGGCGGGCGCGGCGGATTGGCCAGAATGCCGCGCCAGGTCTGCATGACCTTGGCGCGCCCGCGTACGGGGGGCCAGCCGGGATGCACGCAGCTCACGGCCACCGCTTCCGCCCACAGGCCTTCCATCGCCATGTAGTCGCCGGTCGCGAAGGCGGCATAGAAAGCCTCGTTCGCCGCAAGAACGTCGCTCGCCTCGGCAACTGACTTTTCCATCGATTCCGACCTTTCCCGACCCGCCCTGCATTCCGTGTTGGCAGGGTCCCCGTGCGAAGGCTAGCATGGACTTCCGTTCCCGCCACCACCGGTTTCCGCCTTGCCCCCGTCCGAAACGACTTCCGCCCCGAAATCGGCCCCTGTTCCGAAATCGGCCTTCAGCCGCCTGCACGCCAGATTCTGGGGCGACCTGCCCGGCGATTTCCGCGGCTGCGTCTGGATGCTGCTGGCGGCGCTCTCGTTCATCATCGTCCAATCGCTGACAAAGATGCTGGGCGGCACGATCCCGAGCGCGGAGATCGCCTTCATCCGCTGCGCCATCGGTTCCGTCGCCATCCTGCCGTTCGTCATGCGCAACGGGTTCGACGCCTTCCGGACCTCGAACCTGCCCATCCATGTGATGCGCGGCGTCTTCGGCGCCGGCGCCGTCTTCCTGATGGTCTACTCGATCGTCCACATGCCGATTGCCGATGCCACCGTCATCGGGTTCACGCGGATGCTGTTCCTCATCATCCTTGCGGTCATCTTCCTCGGCGAAAAAGTGCGCTGGCGCCGCTGGGGCGCCACGGGAGCAGGCTTCGGCGGTGTCGTCCTGATGCTGGGCCCGAGCGAAGGGGCCTTCCAGGTCGCGGCGTTCTCCGCTCTCGGCGCCGCCTTCTGCTTCGCCGCAGCGCACACCTGCATCAAGATCAGCACCAGCCGCAGCGATCACCCGATGACCGTGCAGGCCTATTACGCCGTCATTGCCACGATCATCACCCTGGTGCCCGCCCTGCTCGTCTGGGTGACGCCGACCCTGGAAGAAACCGTCATCCTGCTCGCCATGGGCGTGATGTCGGGCGTGGCGCAGAGCTGCACCGCCTACGCTTACGATGCGGGAGAGGCGACGTTCGTTTCGCCTTTCGACTATACCCGCCTTCTGTGGGCCGCGTTGGCGGGCTGGTTCATCTTCTCCGAACCGCTCGGCACGACGACGCTGATGGGCGCCGCCGTCATCATCGGCGCCAACGCCTATATCGTGCGCCGCCAGATGGCGGAAAACCGGGCGGCGAAAGCCGCCGCGCGTTCCGATTAGCCCTTACGATCTACTCTTATAGTTTAGCCGAAACCGCTCGCGACGCGACAATTCGGTTCGATAAACAAATCGCAACTTATTGTTGCCAACATAGTATTGATTACGGAGGCGAGATTCTGCGTTCCACGGTCGACGCGACGTCACCGAACCGATGGCCGACGGAGTGGCGGATGAGCGAAACCAAGAAAGTCAGAGGCGTGTTGTTGCCGGCGGTCATCCTGATCGTCGTCATCGGCGGACTCTACAAACTGATCCAGTATTTCTACGGCCACAGCTTTCTGGGCTAGGCGCGAAATCCGCCACCTGATCGTCAGGGATTCATCACCCTGACCGGCCGGCCCTTGAGCCAGGCATCGATGTCTTCGACGCCAAGACCGAAGAACTGCTCGTAACCTTCCTTGCAGGTGTAGCCGAGGTGCGGCGTCGCGACGATGCGATCCATGCGCCGGAACGGATGGTCGGTCGGCATCGGCTCAATGTCGAACACGTCGAGACCGGCGCCGGCGATGATGCCCTTCTCGACCGCCGCGATCAGCGCCTTTTCGTCGACGATCGGCCCGCGCGAGGTGTTGATAAGGAAAGCCGTCGGTTTCATCCTGGCGAGCTGCGCCGCGCCGATCAGCCCGCGCGTTCGATCCGACAGGATGACGTGCAGCGTCACGACGTCGGATCGCGCGAGCAGATCAGCCAGGCTCGCCGCCTTTTCCACCCCGTGTTCGGCGCATTTTTCCGCCGTCAGGTTCTGGCTCCAGGCCAGAACCTTCATGCCGAAGGCCTTGCCGTAGCCCGCCACCGGAATGCCCTGACGGCCGAGGCCGATCACGCCCAGCGTCTTGCCGCGCAGCCCCACGCCGAGGCCGACCTGCCAGCCGCCCCGGCGCACGCTTTCGACCTGGCGCGGGATGTTGCGGACCGTGGCGAGAATCAGGCCCCAGGTCAGTTCCGCCGTCGGATAGCCGATGGAATCGGTGCCGCAGACCGTGACTCCATGATCCTTCGCCGCCTGCAAGTCGATGCCGAGGTTTCTCATGCCGCCGGTGACCAGCAGCTTGAGATTCGGCAGCTTCTCGAACAGGGCGCGGGGGAACAGGGTTCGCTCGCGGATGCAGACGACGATATCGAAGGGCCGCAGCCGCTCGGCCACGGCGTCCAGTTCGAAAAGATGATCGTTGAAAACGGTGATCTGGACCCGGTCCTCGATCGGGGACCAATCCGCAACCGAGCGCACGACGTTCTGGAAATCGTCGAGAATGGCGAGACGCAAGAGACTTCCCCCTGATTCCTGACGCACCGGGGGCGCGGGACGGCCCCGCGCCCTCATGCGCGGCGGCTATTCGTCGCTGACGTCGATCCAGTTGCCGTCCGGGTCCGCCATCTGGAACGACCCGAGCGCGGACTTGACGAACAGCTTCTTGCGCGTGGTCGACTCGACGCTGCCGCCGAGCGCGCGCGGCGCGAGGAACGTGTTCTTTTCGGCAACGCGCTTCAATTCCGACTTGAATGCCTTCATGTCGGGAACGCGGATGCCGATGTGGTCCGGTCCCGGCCGCTTGATCGACATCCCGGCGAACACCGAAATGTCCCACGGCAGCAGCGACAGGGTCACGCGGCCGTCGGTCAGGTGGATTCCGCTCTTGCCGCGCGGCGTGTTGCGCGGCTTGAGTTCATAGACGTCCTGGTAATACTCGGCGCAGGCTTCCGGGTTCTTGGTGCGGATGGCGAAGCGCACGAGCTGGCATTGGTCACGCTTGCGCCAGTTGTCGTCGCGCTGCTCGGCGTAGACGTCCTTGAGGTTCTTGCCCTTGCGCTCGGCCAGATCGATCACGTTGCCGTCCGGGTCGTTGGCCGACCAGGCGGCGAAGGGGCGCGTGCTGGGGCGAAGGACGGCGTCCGCACCCTTGTGCTTCTTCATGCGCCGGCGCACCTCGTCGATCGAATCGACGACCATGCCGAAGTGGTCGAGCCCGCCCATGTAGCCGTCGCGCCGGGGCAGGATGTTGAGCCCGACATAGCCGTCGCCGACCACGGCGGAGGCCTCGGCATCGTGGTGGGCGCGTTCGCTGATGTGCAGCTTGAACACCGAGCGGTAAAACCGCTCCAGCATCGGATACTGGTGGCTGATCATCGCCATGTGATTGATCTGGGAGAACATGTCCGTTTCCTTCGTGGTTGATACGCGGCGCTATTCGGCGCTTTTCTTTTTCTTGCCCGAGGCGCAGTTCTTGGGATCGGAGAAAACCTTGCAGTCGGCCGTGGTGGTCCGTTCCATGACCGCCATCGCCTTGGCGATCAGCGGCTTTGGCGTGTTGATCAGCGCGGTGACGTTCTCGCTCACTTCCTTCCAGTCCTGGGGAAAGAGATCGAGATTCATCCGGTCCATCTCCGCGACGAACGTCTTGTCCGTCATCAGCCTGTCCCAGCCGGCCCGCAGCGCGGCGAGACGGTCCGCCGGTATCCCCGGCGGGGCAAGATAGGGCCGCCCGAGCGCCACCGTGCGCGAGAAGAAGCGGATGATCTCCTTCTGCTCCGGATTCTCGGCAAGGTCGATCATCAGCGGCACGCCCTTGGGCCCCATGCGGTCGCTGAGGCCGACCTGGAACAGGTAGTTCGCCTTGCCGGTCTTGATCCAGTCGGGATGGTTGCGGATAAAGCTGCCGTAGGAGTAGCCATGCCGCGCCTGAACCTCGCCCCGTTCCATCGCCAGGTCGATGTCGCCGGCCGAACGGTAGCCGATGATGATCTTGAACCTGGTGCCGATGAGGTTGTTGAGGATGGCGGGATACAGCACGGTGCCCGAACCGGCGCCGGTGCCGCCGGAAAGCACTTCCTTCGTCTTGGCATCCGCGATCGTCCTGACGTTCGCCGAACCGACGACGATCGTCATCAGGTTCGAAATGCCGGTCGAGCCGATCCAGCTGAACTTGGCCGATTCGAAACGTACGCCCTTGCCGTCGGTGATTTCATGCTGGGGAATCGTGTTGCCGATGGACGCGATATAGGTGCCGTCCTTCGGCGCCTGGTTGTACATGAAATTGGTGGCGTTCACGTGCCCCGCCCCCGGCATCGCCTTGGCGATCATCGTCGGGCTGCCCGGGATGAAGCGCGGATAATGCTTGGCGATGGTCTGGGCTATGGCGATGTAGGCGCCCGCGCCGGTCGAGGCGATGATGGTCGCCGTCTTGCCCTTGTAGAAGTCGCCGACGGCATCGGCATGGGCCG
>CAXRES010000169.1:0-5332 GCA_964229575.1 Alphaproteobacteria bacterium | reverse complement strand
GTCGCGCACTTCATCGACGTCACCGAACAGAAGGAACTCGAGGTCCAATTCGCTCAAGCCCAGAAGATGCAGGCCATGGGCCAGCTCGCGGGCGGCGTGGCCCACGACTTCAACAATCTGCTGACCGCGATGATCGGCTTCTGTGACCTCATCCTGCAGCGCCACCGGCCAGGCGAGCAGACCTTCGCCGACATCATGCAGATCAAGCAGAACGCCAACCGCGCCGCCAACCTGGTACGCCAACTGCTTGCCTTTTCGCGCCAGCAGACGTTGCAGCCCAAGGTGCTCAGCATCACCGACGTCCTGGCCGAACTGTCCAACCTGTTGCGCCGGCTGATCGGTGTCAACATCACGCTCGATGTCATCCACAGCCGCGACCTCGGCCTCGTGCGTGTCGACCAGGTGCAGCTCGAGCAGGTCATCATCAACCTCGCGGTCAATGCGCGCGACGCGATGAAGGAAAAGGGCGGCGGCACGCTCACCATCCGCACCTCCAACGTCGACGTGGAACGGCCGGTCCGCCGCGGTACCGATGTCATGCCGCCCGGCCACTACGTGAAGATGGAAATGTCGGATACCGGCACCGGCATCGCGCCCGAGCATCTGGAACGCATCTTCGAACCGTTCTTTTCGACCAAGGAAGTGGGGCAGGGGACCGGACTGGGCCTCTCCACCGTTTACGGCATCGTCAGCCAGACGGGCGGCTTCGTGCAGGTCGATTCGAGCCTGGGCAAGGGCACGACCTTCGCGATCTTCCTGCCGCGCTACGAGCAGAAGCCCGAGGCCGCCAGCAAGCCCGCCGCCAAGGCGCGCGCCATAGCCCAGGACCTGTCGGGGGTCGGTACCGTGCTGCTGGTGGAAGACGAGGACCCGGTACGCATGTTCGGCTCGCGGGCGCTGCGCAACAAGGGCTACAAGGTCCTGGAAGCCAAGAACGGCGAGGCGGCGCTCGAGGTCATGCGCGATTGCCCCGACCCCATCGATCTCATCATTTCCGACGTTGTCATGCCGCAGCGCGACGGGCCCAGCCTGGTCCGCGAGGTGCGTGAAAAATTCCCCGAGATGAAGGTGATCTTCATCTCCGGCTACGCCGAGGACGAGTTCCGCGAATCCCTCGCCCGCGAGCCCGGCATCCACTTCCTGCCCAAGCCCTTTTCGCTCGACCAGCTCGCCGGCAAGGTCAAGGATGTGCTGGCCCAGTAGAGAGCCGGTGCCCGACCCTGGTTCGCCGCGGCGGGAAAAAGAGAACAAAAAAAGAACTTGTGAAAAAGAACAAAACATGTACTTTGGTTCCTCGGATGGTGTCCGAGGGGCGGTTGCAACGGTGACCCCCCCGTGAAATAACGAAGGAGGCTGCTATGGCGACCGCGTTGCATCTCGTCGGCAAGGAAAACATGGACAACAGACAAAAGGCTCTGGAAGCCGCTCTCGGCCAGATCGAGCGGACCTTCGGCAAGGGCTCCATCATGAAGCTCGGCCAGGGCCAGACCGTCGAGGGGATCGAGGCCATCTCCACCGGCTCGCTCGGCCTCGACATCGCGCTCGGCATCGGCGGAATGCCGCGCGGGCGCGTCATCGAAATCTACGGCCCGGAATCCTCGGGCAAGACCACGCTGGCGCTGCACGTCATTGCCGAAGCCCAGAAGCAGGGCGGCGCCTGCGCCTTCGTCGACGCCGAACACGCGCTCGATCCCATCTACGCCCGCAAGCTCGGCGTCGATATCGAAAACCTCCTCATCTCCCAGCCCGACGCCGGCGAACAGGCGCTTGAGATCGCCGACACCCTGGTCCGTTCGGGCGCCATCGACGTCCTGGTGGTCGACTCGGTCGCGGCGCTGGTGCCGCGCGCCGAGCTCGAGGGCGAAATGGGCGATGCCCACGTCGGCCTGCAGGCCCGCCTGATGAGCCAGGCCCTGCGCAAGCTGACTTCTTCCATCGCGCGCTCGCGCTGCATGGTCATATTCATCAACCAGATCCGCATGAAGATCGGCGTGATGTTCGGCAATCCCGAAACCACCACCGGCGGCAACGCGCTCAAGTTCTATGCCTCGGTCCGCCTCGATATCCGGCGCATCGGCGCGATCAAGAATGGCGACGACATCGTCGGCAACCAGACCCGCGTCAAGGTGGTCAAGAACAAGGTCGCGCCGCCGTTCAAGAGCGTGGAATTCGACATCATGTACGGCGAAGGCATCTCCAAGACCGGCGAACTGGTCGATCTCGGCGTCAAGGCCGGCATCGTCGAAAAGTCGGGCGCGTGGTTTTCTTACGGCGACAACCGCATCGGCCAGGGCCGCGAGAACGCCAAGACCTTCCTCAAGGACAACCCGGAGGTCGCGGCGGCCATCGAAAAGGCCATCCGCTCCAATGCCGGCCTCGTTTCCGAAGCCATGCTGAGCGACGGTGACGATGCCGCTCCCGAGGACGCCGCGGAGTAGTTCAGCTCTTCCTTGCCGCCGGTCTTCGCAGGCGCGGCGAAAGGCAAAGACCCCCGTCCGTTGACGGGGGTTTTTCCTGCCCGCATAGGCTGCCGGGCCGCCCCCCGCGCTGCCGGGGCCGGTGGTGGACAGGGGCCCGATCCCACTGTAAAACCTTGGGCCTTGGCCGATCCGGCCCCCACTGAGGCACCCTGGACAGATGAGCGGCACCGGCGAAATCAGGACGGCGTTTCTGGAGTATTTCAGGCGCAACGGCCACGAGGTCGTGGCATCGAGCCCGCTCGTGCCCCACAACGACCCGACGCTCCTGTTCACCAACGCCGGCATGGTGCAGTTCAAGAACGTCTTCACCGGGGCCGAGAAGCGGGACTATTCCCGCGCCGCGACCTCGCAGAAGTGCGTGCGGGCCGGCGGCAAGCACAACGACCTGGAAAACGTCGGCTACACGGCCCGCCACCACACCTTCTTCGAAATGCTGGGCAACTTCTCCTTCGGCGACTATTTCAAGGAGCGCGCCATCGAGCTTGCCTGGAACCTTCTGACCCGGGAACTCGGTCTGGCCAGGGACCGCCTGATGGTTACCGTCTATCACACCGACGACGAGGCGGCGGGTTACTGGAAAAAGATCGCCGGGCTGACCGATGACCGGATCGTGCGCATCCCGACCAGCGACAATTTCTGGTCGATGGGCGAAACCGGCCCCTGCGGGCCCTGTTCCGAGATCTTTTACGACCACGGGCCCGCGGTGCAGGGCGGCCCCCCGGGCTCCAGCGATGCCGACGGCGACCGCTTCATAGAGGTTTGGAACCTCGTCTTCATGCAGTACGAGCAGGTCGACGCCGAAACCCGGCGAAACCTGCCGAAGCCCTCGATCGACACGGGCATGGGGCTCGAACGCATCGCCGCCGTCCTGCAGGGCAAGCACGACAATTACGACATCGACCTGATGCGCCGGCTGATCGAGGCCTCGGCCGAGGCGACCAATGTCGCCGCCGACGGCGACCACGCGGTTTCGCACCGCGTCATTGCCGATCACCTGCGCTCCACCTCTTTCCTCATCGCCGACGGCGTGATGCCGTCCAACGAAGGGCGCGGCTACGTGCTGCGGCGCATCCTGCGCCGCGCCGTGCGCCACGCCCACATCATCGGCTGCGCGGAGCCGGTCCTGCACCGGCTGGTGCCCGCGCTCGTGGACGAGATGGGTACGGCCTATCCCGAACTGGTCCGCGCCCGCGCCCTGATCACCGAGACCCTGCGCATGGAAGAGACCCGCTTCCGCGCCACCCTCGCCCGCGGCCTGCGCCTGCTGGCCGAGGAGACGGACAAGCTCGGCAAGGGCCAGGCCCTTTCGGGCGAGATTGCCTTCCGCCTTTACGACACCTTCGGCTTTCCCCTCGACCTTACGCAGGATGCGCTGCGCGCCGAAGGCCGCGGCGTCGATATCGACGGCTTCAACGCCGCCATGGCGCGCCAGAGGGCGGAAGCGCGCAAGGCCTGGGCCGGCTCGGGCGATGCGGCGACCGAAACCGTCTGGTTCGAGGTACGCGAGCGGGCGGGCGCCACGGAATTCCTCGGCTACCAAACCGAAGCCGCCGAAGGCCGCATCGCCGCCATCGTCGTCGACGGCAAGGAAGTCCAGTCGGTTTCCGCCGGTGCCGAAGCCGCCATCGTCTGCAACCAGACGCCGTTCTACGGCGAATCGGGCGGCCAGGCGGGCGATCGCGGCGAGTTGTTCACCAAGGACGGCGCCGAATTCGCCGTTGCCGACACGGCCAAGCGCCTGGGCGACGTGCATGTACATGTGGGCAAACTCAACCGCGGCGGCCTCAGGATCGGCGATGTGGTCGACATGCGGGTCGACGGGACGCGGCGCGCGCGCCTGCGCGCCAACCATTCGGCGACGCATCTTCTCCATGCGGCGCTGCGCCACCGGCTGGGCGAGCATGTCACCCAGAAGGGCTCGCTGGTCGCCCCTGAACGCTTCCGCTTCGACATTTCCCATCCCAAGCCGATGACGGCCGAGGAATTGCGCGCGGTCGAGGCCGACGTCAACGCCCAGGTGCGCGCCAACAGCGAAGTGACGACCCGGCTGATGACGCCGGACGAGGCCGTCGCGGCGGGCGCGATGGCGCTGTTCGGCGAGAAATACGGCGATGAAGTGCGTGTCGTCGCGATGGGCGCCGCCGGCAACAAGTCCTATTCGACCGAACTTTGCGGCGGCACCCACGTGCGCCGCACCGGTGACATCGGCGCTTTCCGCATCGTTTCGGAAAGCGCGCTCGCGGCCGGCGTGCGTCGCATCGAGGGGCTGACCGGGGACGGGGCCGATGCTTTCGACGCCGCCAATGCCGAGGCGCTCGCCGCTGCCGCGGCCGCTTTCCGGGCAGCGCCGGGCGAACTGGTCGAGCGCATCTCCCGCCTGATGGACGAGCGCAAGGCGCTCGAACGCGACCCGGCCGAGGCGCGCAACAAGCCCGCGCTCGGCGGTGGTGCCGCGGCCGGCGCCGCGCCGGCCGACGAAGGCCGCGAGGTGGCGGGCGTGCGCTTCGTCGCCCGCACGCTCGATGGCGTGCCGGCCAAGGACCTGAAGTCGATGGTTGACGAATTCAAGAAGCGCGGCCCGGGCGTTTATGCCGTGATCAGCGACGAAGGCGGCAAGGCATCGATCGTCGTCGGCGTTACCGAGGACCTGACGGCGCGGTTTTCCGCGGTCGACCTGGTGCGCGCGGGCTCCGCCGCCCTCGGCGGAAAGGGCGGCGGTGGCCGCCCCGACATGGCCCAGGCTGGCGGGCCGGATGCATCGAAGGCGGAAGAAGCCTTCGCCGCCATTGCCGAGGCGATGGCCAAAACCTGAACCCGGCCGCGATTTGCGAAAGAAAAAGAAAGGCCCGCGC
>CAXRES010000168.1:0-5738 GCA_964229575.1 Alphaproteobacteria bacterium | reverse complement strand
GGCAAGCTGACACATTCCTATCCCCATTCGTGGCGGTCGAAGGCGCCGCTCATCTTCCGCGCCACGCCGCAGTGGTTCATCTCGATGGAGACCAACGACTTGCGCCGCAAGGCGCTCGCCGCCATCGACGCGACCCGCTTCGTGCCCACGCAGGGGCGCAACCGCATCCGTTCGATGGTCGAGGACCGTCCCGACTGGTGCGTGTCGCGCCAGCGCGCCTGGGGCGTGCCGATCACGGTTTTCGTCAACAGGAAAACGGGCGAGGTTCTGCGCGATGCGCGCGTCATGGCGCGCATCGTCGAGGCGGCGCGCGCCGGCGGCTCGGACGTCTGGTTCACTGCCGATCCGTCGCGCTTCCTCACGCCGGAATACGATCCGAAGGATTTCGACAAGGTCACCGACATCCTCGACGTGTGGTTCGATTCGGGCTCGACCCATGCTTTTGTGCTGGAAAAGCGGCCGGAACTGGCGACGCCCGCCGATCTCTATCTCGAAGGGTCCGACCAGCACCGCGGCTGGTTCCAGTCCTCGCTCCTCGAAAGCTGCGGTACGCGCGGCCGCGCGCCGTATACGACCGTGCTGACGCACGGCTTCATCAACGACGAGCAGGGCCGCAAGATGTCGAAGTCGCTCGGCAACACCACGGCGCCCCAGGAAGTCTGCGACAAGTTCGGCGCCGATATCCTGCGCCTGTGGGTGGTGGCCTCCGACTATACCGAGGATCTCCGCGTCGGGCCCGACATCATCCGCTACCAGGTCGATACCTACCGCCGCCTGCGCAACACGCTGCGCTACCTGATCGGCGCGCTCGACGGCTTCGAGGAAAAGGAGCGCGTGGAGCCCGCCGCCATGCCGGAGCTGGAGCGCTGGGTGCTGCATCGCCTTTACGAGCTGGACCGGCTGCTCCAGCGCGCCGCCGACGATTACGATTTCCATCGCTTCTATTCGGCGCTGCACAATTTCTGCGCGGTCGACCTGTCGGCGTTCTATTTCGATATCCGTAAGGACGCGCTCTATTGCGACGCGCCGGGAAGCGCCCGGCGGCGCGCCGTGCGCACGGTCATGGACCACCTGTTCATGTGCCTGACGGCGTGGCTTGCGCCGGCGACCTGCTTCACCGCCGAAGAAGCCTGGCTCGCCCGCTTCCCCTCGGATATGGACAGCGTGCACCTGCGGAACTTCCCGGAAGTCCCGGCCGACTGGCAGGACGACGCGCTGGCCGCACGCTGGACGAGCTTGCGCGATGCGCGGCGCGTGGTGACCGGCGCGCTCGAAGGCGAACGCGCGGCCAAGCGCATCGGTTCGTCCTTGCAGGCCGCGCCCGTGGTGCATCTGCCTGCCGACATGATGGCGGCGTTCGACGCGGCGAAGGCCGCCGGCCTCGATCCGGCCGAGCTGTTCATCACTTCCGCCACGACTCTGACCGACGCACCGCCGCCCGAGGGGGCCTTCACCCTTGCCGATGTGCCGGACATCGCCGTGGTGGCGCAGCCGGCCAGCGGCAACAAGTGCGGGCGCTGCTGGAAGGTATTGGAAGAAGTCGGCCGCTTCGATCCGCCCGACCTGTGCGGCCGCTGCGCCGATGTCGTGGCCGATGTCGTGAAGGCGCGGGGGCCATGATCGCGCGCTGGCTCGCGGACCTGGCCTCCCTGCCGGCCCGGCGCGGGCCGCTCGCCCTGGCCGCCGTCATCATCGTTCTCGATCAGCTCAGCAAGTGGTGGATCGTCGATCACGTGATGGCGGTCCCGCGCATCATCGAGGTGACTTCCTTCTTCAACATCGTCATGACCTGGAACCGTGGCGTCACCTTCGGCATGCTCAACATGGGCGGCGAGGCGATGCGCTGGCTGCTGGTCGCCGTGTCGCTCGGCGTGGTCGGCGTGTTGCTGGTCTGGCTCGCCCGCACGCCGCGGGCCGCGCCGGGTCTGGCGCTCGCCGCCGTGATCGGCGGGGCGATCGGCAACGTTCTGGACCGCATTTCCTACGGCAAAGTGGCGGATTTCCTCGACTTTCACCTGGCCGGGTGGCATTGGCCGGCATTCAACCTGGCCGATTCGGCGATCGTCTGCGGGGTCGCGGTCCTGCTGCTGGACACTTTCAGGACGCCTCCGGAATGATTACATTGTCATCGTTTCAGGCTCTCACCAGGGATACGTCGATGACCCGACACGGATTACGTTTGGCGGCCAGTCTGGCGGCGGCGCTCGCCGTCTCCGGCTGCGGCTCCGTGCGCGAAGCCGTCGGTATCGACCGGGACTCGCCCGACGAATTCCAGGTGACGGTGCGCGCGCCGCTGTCCATGCCCGCCGATTTCGGCCTCAAGGCGCCGAGGCCGGGCGCGGCGCGCCCCCAGGAGGAGCCGTTGCGCGACCGCACGCGCCAGATCGTGCTCGACGCCACGGGCGAGGGCGCGAAGAAGCAGGTCAGTGCGGCCGAGATCAAGGGCGTGGGCGAGGCCGAGGCGGCGCTTCTTCGCAAGGTCGGCGCCTTCGACATCGATCCCAACATCCGCCAGGTCGTCGAGCGCGAAACCACCGCCCTCGAACTCGATGCCAAGGGCTTCGTCGACGATCTTCTGTTCTGGAAAGACAAGACGCCGCCGGCCAAGGTCGTCGATCCGGTCGCCGAGCGGCGGCGCCTGCAGGGCAACGCGGCGCTCGGCCAGTCCGCCACGACCGGCCTGACGCCGCAGATCGAACGCAAGAAGTCGACCGGCCTGCTGCAAAACCTGTTCTAGCGGCCCGTGCGGCCCGTGCGCCCCAAAGGGCGCGGGCCGATCGCGGGTTGCTCGGGTGGCGGAGCGATCGGCCGGGAAGGATGTTCGGCCGGGAAATCGCCACAACAGGAACAAATCCTTTTTCCCCGGCGGCGTGCCGGTGGCGTGGCTGATCTGGAGCGGGAGATTGCGTCGCATGTCGCATTTTCGGGTGCTTCGGGGTTCTCCGCGGCGCGGGGCCCTGGGCGGTGTCGCCGGACGGTTCCTGCTGGCGCTTGCCGTCGCCGGGGGACTCCTGGCCGCTGCGTCGGCCCGGGCCAAGGTTTTCGATCCCAGGACCTTCATGCTCAAGAACGGGATGCAGGTGGTGGTCCTCGAAAACCGTCGGCTGCCCGTGGTGCGCCAGATGGTGTTCTACCGCGTCGGCGCGGCAGACGATCCGCCGGGCAAGTCGGGCCTCGCGCATTTCCTCGAACACCTGATGTTCAAGGGCACGAAGACGCTGAAGCCCGGGCAGTTCTCCAGGACGGTGGCGTCCAACGGCGGGGTCGACAACGCCCTCACCTCGGCCGACGTGACGGCCTATTTCCAGACGACGACCAAGGACCGGCTGGAACTGATGATGCGCCTCGAATCCGATCGCATGGCCAATCTCGTGGTTTCGCCGCAGCAGACGGTTCCCGAATTGCAGGTGGTGATCGAGGAGCGGCGCACCCGTATCGACAACCGGCCGCAGTCGCAGCTCGACGAGCACATCGCCAACGCGCTTTACATGAACCATCCCTATCGCGTGCCCATCATCGGCTGGATGCACGAATTGCTCACCCTTACGGCCGACGACGCGATCGCCTTCTACAGGCGTCATTACGCGCCCAACAACGCGATACTTGTGCTGAGCGGCGACATCACGGTGGACGAGGCGCGGCCGCTGGCGGAGAAATACTACGGCGTCATTCCCGCCAATCCCGATATCCGGCCGCGGGTCCGCCTGCAGGAGCCGCCCCAGCGCGCCGCCCGTCGCGTTTCCATGCGTTCCGATGCCGTGCGCGAGCCCAGGCTGACGCGCGACTACCTGGCGCCGACCCATCTTTCGGGCGAAAGCCGGCACGCCTATCCGCTGGAGGTGCTGCAGGCCATCCTCGGCGGCGGCTCCACGTCGCGCCTTTATCGCTCGCTGGTGATCGAAAAGCCGCTCGCGCTCGCCGCCGACGCCCGCTACGAATCCGACAATTTCGGTCCCTCGTCGTTCGGCTTCATCGTGCGCCCGCGCGCCGATGTCGGCCTCGACAGGATCGAGGCGGCGCTCGACGAGGAAATCAGGCGGCTGCTGCGCGACGGCGTGAGCGAGGACGAGGTCGCGCGGGCCAAAAGCCGCCTGATCGACGCCGCCGTTTTCGCCCGCGACAGCTTGCGTCAGGGCGCGATGGCGATCGGCATGACGCTCGCCAACGGACGGCCCATCGCCGACGTCGAGGAATGGCCGAGCCGCATCCGGACCGTCACCGCGGCGCAGATTCTCGAAGCCGCGCGCCATGTCTTCCGTCCCGAACGATCGGTGACCGGCCTGCTGATGCCCGACGACATCGGCGCCGGGCCGAGCGGCGCACCCGATGGCGGGCGGGCGCGGACCAGCCGCACGCCCGGGGAGTCCGGCCGATGAAGGTGCGCGCTTCCATGCTGCGCGCGGGACTGGCCGCGCTCGTCCTGCTTGCGGTTGCTCTCGCGCCGCGTCCTTCCGCCGCCATTGACATTCAGGAGGTCCGGAGCGCGCGCGGCATCACCGCGTGGCTGATCCGCGACGCCTCGGTGCCGCTCGTGTCCATCGAGTTCGCCTTCCGCGGCGGTTCCGCGCTCGATCCCGCGGGCAAGGGCGGGCTGGCCGCGTTCGTCTCGGGCATGCTCGACGAAGGCGCCGGCCCCCATGAGTCCTCGGCGTTCCAGAAGCAGCTCGAGGATAATTCGATCACCATGCGATTCCGCGCCGCGCTCGACGCTTTCACGGGCAGCCTGTATACGCTCAACCGCACCCGCGACAAGGCGGCGGAACTGCTTAATCTGGCGTTGACCCGGCCGCGCTTCGACGCCGAGCCGCTTGCCCGCGTGCGGGGCCAGATCCTCGCCGAGGCCGAACGCGAAACCGAACGCCCGCGCAACATTGCCGACCAGGTCTGGCACAAGACGACCTTCGGCGATCACCCGTATGCCCGCGACATCGACAGCACCCGCCGGAGCATCGCGGATATCGGCGCGGACGACCTCAAGGCCTTCGTCGGGCGCCGTTTCGCCCGCGACAACCTGGTCGTCGGCGTGGTCGGGGATATCGCCCCGGACGAACTCTCGGCGCTGCTCGACCGCATCTTCGGCGATCTTCCGGCCAATGCCGCTTCGTGGCGCGTGCCCGAAGCGCGCATCGGCAACGCAGGCAAGGTCGTCGTGGTGGATCGCCGGATTCCCCAGACCGTGGTGCAGTTCGGCCAGGCCGGCCTGCCCATGAGCGATCCCGACTACTACGCGGCGATGGTGATGAACTACATCCTGGGCGGCGGCGGGTTGACCACGCGGCTCGCCGACGAGGTGCGTGAAAAGCGCGGGCTCGCGTATTCCATCTACACGCGGCTCGTGAATTACGATCGCGCTGGCGTACTGATGGGCTGGGTGGCGACGCGCAACGAGCGGGTCAGGGAAACCATCGATATCGTGCGCGCCGAATGGAAGCGCATGGCGGCGACCCCGATCACCGAGAAAGAACTGGCCGATGCCAAGGCCTATCTCACCGGTTCCTACTTCACGCGGCTGAATTCGACGCAGCGCATCGCGCGCCTGCTTCTCGGATTGCAGCTCGATCATCTCGGCAGGGACTACCTGACGCGGCGCAACGCGCTGATCAATGCCGTCACCGTCGCCGATGTGAGCCGGGCCGCCAGGCGCCTGCTGCGCCCCGATGAACTGACCTTCATCATGGTCGGCCGCCCTGAAGGCATGAGCGCCACGCCCTAGGGAAAGGCGGCGCCGGCGCCGGGCC
>CAXRES010000167.1:0-16975 GCA_964229575.1 Alphaproteobacteria bacterium | reverse complement strand
CCCGAACGGGCGCAGGCCAACGCGCTATCTTATTGATGGCGAGCAACTTGTCTGCGATCAGATGAGTCCATCCGATCGCAGGTTGCTCTAGTCGTACTGGCTCAGCACGCCGCGCGCGATGACCATTTTCATGACCTCGCTCGCCCCTTCGGTGATGCGGGTGGAACGCTGCTGGCGCCACATGTGCTCGATCGGCAGATCGGTGGTGAGACCGATGCCGCCGTGTACCTGCATGCAGCGGTCGGCGACGCGGAAGGCCATTTCGTCGGCGTAATACTTCGCCGTATAGGCTTCCATGCGGTAATCCGCCCCCGAATCGGCCTTGGCCGCGGCGTGATAGACCATCAGCCGCGCCGCATGCAGCTCGATGTAGGAATCGGCGATCATCCACTGGATCGCCTGGCGGTCGGCGAGCGGGCGGCCGAAGGTGACGCGCTGCTTGGCGTAGCGCACCATCATCTCGATGCAGCGCTGGGCGACGCCCAGCGCGCGCGAACCGTGCCGCAGCCGCCCGGCGCCGAGCCAGCGCTGGCCGAGCTTGAAGCCCTCGCCTTCCTTGCCGACCAGGCGGCCGGCCGGCACCCGCACGTTGTCGAAAATCACTTCCCAGGGCTTGTCGCCCATCATCGTTTCGTACTGCGCGCCGAGCTTCACGCCCGGCGTGTTCATGTCGATGATGAAGCAGGAAATCCCGCCGCGCGACCCCTTGGACCGGTCCGTCGCCGCCATGAGCTGCATGAAGTCGGCTTCGCCCGCGCCGGTGATGAAGCGCTTGACGCCGTTGATCACGTAGTCGTCGCCGTCGCGCACCGCCGTGGTACGCATCGAGCCCGGGTCCGACCCGGCATCCGGTTCGGTCTGGCCGAAGCAGGCCTTCTTTTCGCCGCGGATCACGGGATAGAGGTATTGCTCCTTCATCCCGTCATCCAGTTCGTAGAGGATGGCGCGCACGTTGGGGCCGGTGAAGTAGCCGCCGCGCGTCGGCAGCGCGATGGACCGGGCCATCGCCTCGGTCACCACGCAGACCGCCATCACGCCCATGCCCTGGCCGCCGAATTCCTCGGGCACATCCAGCAGCCACAGGCCGAGGCGCTTACTGTCCTCCTCGAACTTCTTCTTGTATTCGGGCTTGAGCTTGGTGCCGATGCAGGTCTGCCGCTCGACCGGGATCATCTCCTCGTCGACGTAACGGTCGAGCGTCTCCTTGAGCAGGCGCAGTTCTTCGGGCAGTTCGAAATCCATGTGGCGTCTCCTACTCCTTGCGCCTTACCGGACGGATGTCCACGGCGGCGACCCCTTTTCCCTTTTCCCGCACGATCAGCGGATTGACCTCAAGGTCGGCGAGGCGTTCGCGCTGTCCGAGAAACACCTTGCCCAGTCCCACCACGGCCTTGACCAGCGCCGCCGTGTCGGCGGGCTTGGCCCCGCGGAAACCGGCGAGCAGCTTCTTCGCCTTCAATTCGTCGATCATGGCGCGCACGTCGGCGGCGGAAACGGGCAGCAGGCGCTGCGTCGTGTCGCGGGCGAGTTCCACCAGCACGCCGCCCGCCCCCAGCAGGATCATCGGCCCGTAGACCGGATCATTGCGGCAGCCGACGATCATTTCCACGCCCGAAACCATTTCCTGCACCAGGTATCCGGTGATCTCGGCCTTGCGGTCGGCTTTCCGGATGCGCGCCGCCAGCGTCTTCGTCGCCCGGGCGACCTCGGCTGCGGACGCAAGATTGAGCATCACGCCGCCCACTTCGGTCTTGTGCGAGAACCCGGGCGCCACGATCTTGACCGCCACCGGGAAGCCGATGCGCTTGGCCGCCCGCGCCGCTTCGGCGCCGGTCCTGCACAGCGCGCTTTTGGGCAGCGTCACGCCATTGGACGCGAGCAGCTTCTCGAACGCCCTGCCTTCGAGATCGGCCGCCTTGCCGTTGGCGGGCGGCAGCTTCGCCGGCGGATTGGCCACGCGCCCGGCGTAAGCCGCGAGCGCGTTCAAGGCGCGCAAGGTTTCGGGCAGGCCCTGAAGGTACGGGATGCCGACGTGATCCTGGTAGCGGATGCTCTCGTCGCTCATCTGGTAGCGCATGCGGCCGAAACCGATGATCGGCTTCGACGAATAGTCGAGCAGCGCCTTGATCGGCTCCGCCCCTTCGATGTCGGCGCGGCCCGCCGATATCTGCCCGGCGAAGGCGAGGATGTCGACCGCCGGGTCGTCGAGTACGGCCCGGCAGATCGCGGCCATCGTCTTGTTGCCGGCCGGGATGCCGGAATCGAGCGGGTTCTTCGGGTTCATCTCGGCCGGGATGTGCGGCCTGATGCGATCGAGCGTCGCCTTGGAATAAGGCGGCATGGCGGAGCCTTCGTCCTCGACGTAATCGTAAAGCAGGTCGACGGTGCCGCCCGAGGTGGTGACGAAGCCGATCCTGGGCCCGCCGGGCAGGCGGCCCTGCTGGAAGGCGAGCGCCGTTTCCGTCAGGTCGTCGAGCGTCGCGCAATTGGTGATGCCGTAGCGTTCGCAGAGCGCGGCATAGCCCGCCCAGTCGCCGCCGATGGCGCCGGTGTGGGACTGGGCCGCTTCGCGCGAACGCACGGTGCGGCCGGTCTTGATGGCGATGATCGGCTTCTTCGCAGCGAGCGCGCGGGCGCAAGATTTCTTGAAGGCGTCCATGCGGCGGATGCCTTCGATGAACAGCACGATGGTTTTCGTTTCGGGATCGTCGACGAGAAAATTGACGTAATCGGCGAGGTCGAGGCCCAGCTCGTTGCCCGACGACATGGCATAGGAAAAGCGAATGCCCCGCGCCTGCGATGTCTGCACCCAGAATTGCAGCGTGCCGCCCGACTGGAACACCGCGCCGACGGAACCGGCGGCGCGGCGGCAGATCGGCTTGTTGGGATAGAGAAAGAGCTTCTCGCGCACGGCGATGCCGCCCATGCAGTTGGGCCCGGCCACCGTGACGCCCGCCTCGTTGCACATGTCCCGCAGGCGCCTGCCGCGCGCCAGAACTTCCGGGTCATGGCCTTCGCCGATATTGGCGGCATAGACGATGGCCGCCTTGAGGCCGCGTGCGATGCCCTGTTGCATGGTTTCCAGCACCGCATCGGCGGGCACGATGAACAGGCCGAGGTCCGGCGTTTCCGGCAGCATGTCGAAGCCGGTGAAGCACTTGACGCCCCACACTTCGTCGCGGCGCGGATTGATCGGATAGACGCGGCCGGGGAAGCCGCCGTCGCGGAGATTCTCGTAGATCGTGAGGGGCCACTTGGCGCGGTCGGAAGCGCCGACGATGGCGACGCTCTGCGCCCGGAAAATCGGGGATGGGGAACGGAACACCTGGACGAACTCCCTGGGGGAATTTCTTGTGGATTGCCCGGATGATCGGGCCTGAAAACGCCCCTGTCAACGCAAGGACACCGACGCAGGGCGACGGGATGCGTGACCGGGGGCCGGCAGGACGCCATAATCGGCAGAAATTGCGCCGCATAAACAGGGAGACCACCATGCCGCTGCCCGCCGTCGGAAGCACCGCCCCCGCCTTCAGCCTGCCCGCCGCGTCGGGCAAACGCGTCGGCCTCGCCGATTTCAGGGGCCGGCCCGTGCTGCTGTGGTTCTTCCCGCGCGCCTATGGCGGCAACTGCACCAGACAGGCCTGCGCCTTCCGCGACCATGCGTCCGACTATGCCGCGAAGGATGCCGTGGTGCTTGGCATCACCACGTCGAGCGCGGCCGACCTCAAGGCCTGGGGGGCGGAAACGGGCCTCGTTTCCGAACTGCTGTCGGATGCGGACAAATCCGTCTGCACGGCCTACGGCGCCTGGGACGACCCCGGCCAGGAACGCCCGACGCGGGTATCGGTGCTGATCGGGGCGGACGGCAAGGTGGCCCGGACATGGACGGTCAAGGACGCCGCCGCCCATCCCGCCGAAGCCCTCGCGGGCCTCGCGCTGATCGCCTAGAGCCTTCGGAAATTCTTCCCGGCGTGGCCGAAGTCGAACGTCTCGGGATGCAGGAATTCGGCGAGGATTTCGAGGCTTTCGGCGAGCCTGGGCCCCGGCCGGTTGAAGAAGGCGTTGCCGTCGGCGATGGCCACGCGCCCGGCGCGCACCGCGCCAAGCTCCGCCCAGGCGGGCCGCGCGGCAAGCGCCGCGATATCGCCCGTCGTGCGCGCCATGTCGAAGCCGCACGGCGCGATCAGGATCGCGTCGGGATCGGCTTCGCGCACGGCATCCCAGCCGATCCACGGCGAATGTTTGCCCGCTTCCGACAGCAGGTTTTCCGCCCCGGCCATCTCGACCAGCTCCGGCATCCAGTTGCCGCCCGCCATCAATGGCTCCATCCATTCGATGACGAGAAGCCGCGGCTTCCATGTGGCGTCGGACGCATCGAGCGCGATGCGCGTCATGCGTTCCTTCATGTGCCGCGCGGCGCGTTCGCCCTCTTCGGCGCGGCCCAGGGCGACGGCGACGGCGCGGATATCGTCGAACACGCCCGCAAGATTTTCCGCCCGCAAACTGACCAGCTTCGGCCCGCCGCCCGGCCAGCCGGAAAGCGCCGCGCGCACGTCGTCTTCCGACACGGCGCAGACCTCGCACTGGGCCTGGGTCACGATGACGTCGGGCGCCGCGCGCTTCAGCCCTTCGACGTCGACGCGGTAGATGGAAAGCGCGTCGGTCGCGGCCGTCTTCATCCGTTCATGGATGTCGGCCGACGAGCCGGAGGCGTCGATTTTCGCTTCCGTCAACACCGGCAGGTCCGCCACGCCCTGCGGAAAATCGCATTCGTGCGAGCGCGCGACCAGTTGATCGCCCGCGCCCAGAAGGGCGACGATCTCGGTGGCCGAAGGCAGCAGGGAAGCGATACGCAGCGTCATGGCCGCATCATAGCGGGCGGCCTTGGGCGGCGGAACAGAATCGCGCTAGACTGGCCGCCGAGGAGACCCGCATGACCGACATGCCCCGCGGCCGTATCGAAATGGCCCTGCGCGAGCGGCTCGAACAGGCCGGCTGCCATCCGGTGCGCGCGGGCGACGACGCGGGCACGGAAGTGTGGTTCACGCCGCACCTCAACCGCGAATTCACCCTGCCCTATCCGATCGTGTCGGTCGACGCCGCCAACAAGGTGCTGTTCCGGGCCGGGCTCGAACAGGTGTTCAAACCGCGCGGTCCCTGAGCCCCGCGAGCGCCCGCCGTCAGATTTCGGGGCGCAGATGGCGCTTGAGGAAGGCGACGGTTTCCTTCCACGCCGTTTCGCCCTGCGGCTCGCGCGAGCGGCGATGATCGGTAAAATCCTGGAAGGCGTGGCCGGCGCCGGCGTAGCGGTGAAATTCGTGGGGAATCCCGAGGCGCTCCAATTCGGCCTCGAGCCTGTCGACATCGGCCGGCGAAGGGTTCGTGTCCTCGTTGCCGAAGAAGCCGGCGATCGGGCACTTGACCGCGGCCAGGCGCTCGAAAGGCGACGGTCCCGGCGCGCCCATGCGCTTGAAGACGGACCCGCCGTAATAAATGCAGCCCAGGACGAACGCCCCGGGGTTGGCGACGAGGCCGACCAGCGCCGTGCGACCGCCCTGGCAATGGCCGAGGATGCCGAGCCGCTTCCTGTCGAAGCGATGGTCATCCCTGATGAAGGCGAGCACGGCGCCGATGTCGGCCTCGATCTCGTCGTCGCGGAGCTGGTCCTTGCCCTCCGGCGTCGGTGGCGTCCCCGGCTGGCGGTGATCGCCGTCCGGCGCCACCGCGGCGATGCCGAGGGCGGCGAGGCGGTCGAGCCGGTCGATGGTGAAGCGGTCGATGCCGCCCCGGTGCGGCATCAGGACAAGGCCGGGATAGGGAGCGAGACCCTTTGCCGGGATCGACACCAGCGCCGTCATCGGGCTGTTGCCCGCGCGCAGGGTGGTGAAGCGCAGCATGGTCGAACTCCTGCCTCTCAGGCGTCAAGCGTTTCCTTGAGAAACCTGCTCGCCCGCGCCCAGGAATCTTTGGCCGAGCCCGCCATGTACTTCTCGCCGCCGAACTGGTTCATGAAGCCGTGGCCGGTCCTGTCGTAGCGATGGAATTCGTGCCAGACCTTCGCCCCGGTCATGGCGGCGTCGATCCTGTCGACGTCCTCGGGCGACGGGTTCTTGTCGTCGTTGCCGAAGAAGCCCATGACGCGCGCGGCGATGTTGGGGATGCGGTCGACCGGCGAAGGCCCCTCGCCCAGCGGCTTGAAGGCGCTGCCGCCGTACCAGATGCAGGCCGCCTTGTAGCGCTTGTCGCAGCCGATGCCGAGCAGCGTCGTGCGCCCGCCCATGCAATGGCCGAGGATGCCGAGGCGGTCGCCGTCCACCCGATCCTGCATTTCCAGGTAACTGCGGCAGACCGCAAGGTCCATCGCGAGGCCCTGGTCGGTGAGGAATTCGCGCCGGCGCTCCGGCCCGACGCCGGGCGGCAGCCAGTGGTAATGGTCCGGCGCGACGGCGGCGAAGCCCTGCCGGGCGAGGTCTTCGACCAGCCAGTTGCTGAACTCGTCGAGCCCGCCCATGTGGAAGCACACGACGATGCCGGGGAACGGCCCCGCGCCCTTCGGCATCTCGAACAGGGCGCGCATCGGCCCGCCGCCCACCTGAAGCTGGATTTCCCCGGCCATAAGCGTTCTCCCGTGATTTTCTCGTTGGCGGAAGCCTAGCAGGCGAGGCTGCAAAAAAGAAGCGGGGCCCGGCAGGGGCCGGCGCCCGACCCGCTGGCGGCGCGGGGTTTCAGCCCGTCCAGTCCTCGCCGGTGATCAGCCGCCAGGCGTTGCCGTAGGCGACCGGGTGGCGGGTCTTCTCATTAAGGCGGTCGAGGATCAGCTCGCGCTGGCGGGCGATAAAACGATCACAGTGCGCTTCGACCGGCGGACGATAATCGTCGGCGGCAAGATGCAGAAAATCGCGCCTCAGATACATGATCCCCTCGCCATGCCGGGCAGACAGGGCAGGCGGGGCGGCGGGGCCTGCGACCCCGCCGCCTGCCGCGATCAGTCGCAGGCGATGGTCTGGGCGACGGCGCCCGAGGCCACCAGCGAAACGGTGCAGGTCATGTCCTTCTTCAGGTCCGACCGCTTGCCGTCCTTGCCGGCAATGGTGATCTTGGTGTCGCCCGCGATGCGCGCATCGACGTCGGCCTTGCCGTCGTTGAGCATCATGCGCGAGCCCTTCTTGTTGACCTGGGTGATCTTGCCCTTGGCGGTCAGCGTCTTCGCGTATTCTTCCTTGGCGCCGGGCGCATAAGCCGCGCGCGCGCGCCTCACCGCCTCGGGCGATGCGGCGTAGATGTTGGCGATGATTTCCTGGATCTCCTCCCCGCTGAGCGGATCGAGTTCGAGCCCGCGCTTCTCCGCGGCGGCCACGAACGCGGCATCCTTCACGGTCGCCTTGTAGGCGGCGCGGAAGGCGGCGACGCGATCGGCGGGCACCTTGGGCGGCAGCAGCGACGGCCAGCCGATGGTGGTGGCGGCGAAGATCACTTCCATGGCCTTGCGGTCTTCCGGAGACTTGGCGAGGTCGAGCACCAGAGGCGCATCGAGATCCGGCGCCTTCCTGAGGCCCATCTGCAGGATGACCTTGATCGAACCGTCCTTGAGCCAGCGGCTCTCCCGGCTCTTGAGCGAGCCCCAGGACCAGCCGAAGCGGCCATGAACCTCGCCGCGCTCCATGGCGAGCGTGATATCGGTGCCGCTGACGTAGCCGTGGATGGCGCGAATCTTCGTCCCGACGAAGTAATTCACCACGCGCGGGAACGCGCCGGTGTCGTTGCCGACGCCCGACGAGCCGACGACCAGCTCGGTCTTGAGCGCGTCCTGGATCGACTGCGCCTTGGCCGTCTTCCAGGCGACCGCAACCGACACTTCCTGCGCGGTGGAGCCGACCCAGCTGAATTCGAGCGGGTTGTAGTCCGCGCCCTTGATGCCGAGCAGCGGCTGCACCGAAACGGCGCGCTGCACCACGCCCATCGCCGTGCCGTCCTTGGGCGCCACGGTATAGAGGTACTTGGTCGCCTTGAGACCGCCCGCGCCCGGCATGTTGCGCGGCAGCACGTTGGGCTGGCCGGGCAGGTGGCGCGTGATGTGTTCGGCGATCAGGCGCGCATAGGCATCGTTGGTGCCGCCCGCGCCCGATGAAATGTACATGTTGACGGTCTTGCCCTTGAAGAACTCGGCGGGCGTTTCGGCGCGTACCGGCAAGGCGGCGAAGGACGCCGCAAACGCGGCGGCGGCAAGCAGGCGTATCGGAAATGCGGAAGTCATGGCGGTGGTTCCCCTGTCGGTCGGCGCTGCATGTCGCTTCGATGCGGCCTTCTTCGGGGGCCTGTCTCCGGCCGAAGCCGGACTGACTTGACACTTGCGCGGTCACAAACGGAACCCGGCGACCGAAGTCGCCGGGCGGCTGGCGCGATGATGCCGCGCGCAGGCCAAGGCTGTCAAAACGATTCGGACAGGGGGCTTTCGCCCGCGCTTCAGCCCCCGGACTCCGCGGCTTCCGCGGCCGGTTCGCGGACCCGGCCGATATGGCGGCCGAGAAACTCGGCAAGCGCCGGCACGTCGCTGCTTTCGAACGCGAGCGCGATCACCGTCGAACTCACGCGGGCGACATGGGCTTCGACGGGACCGAAATCCTGAAGATGCAGGACCACTTTCTGGCCGAGGCGAACCGACTGTTCGCAGCCAAGCAGGGCGCCGCCGATCGACATATTGAAGATTTCGCAGGCGAGCGGCGCGCGCGGCGGCACTTCGAGGCTGGCAAGCGCGGAGATGCGCACGCGGACACTCCGCCTGCGTTCCCTGCCGCCGGTATCGCCAATACCCTTCATGCCGTTACCCCCGTATGCGCGTCGCCGGGAAGACAGCCCCGCTATAACGGAACAGGCATGAAGGATGGCGCGGATTCGTGAACGCTGGGTTAAGCCGGCGGTTCCCGACGAACTCCTCCCCGGTCCCTAGAGGCCGAGGACTTCGTCATGGGTCGAGGCGGCAATCGACATCACCTCGCCCTGAAGGTCCTGGGGCACGCCCAGCTCCCGCAGCGTCGCCTGCAAATGGCCGGCGACGGCATTGAAATGGGAATCGGCGAGACCGCGCGCGACCAGGCCGGCATGGGCCCGGCGCAGATCCTGGCCGGTATATTTATTGGGGCCGCCGAACGCATAGGTGAGAAACGCCTTTTGCTGCGCGCGCTGGCGTTTCATGTCGACGCCATCGAAGAACGGCCTGAGCAGCGGATCGGCGAGCACCTTGCGGTAGAACAGTTCCACGGCCGCATCAACCGCGGCAACGCCGCCAATACGATCGAACAGGCTGGCGACAGGCGTTCCGGTCATGGTGGACTCTCCAATGGGCTTGTCTGAACGGGCGACCGCGTCCGGACAAGCCGCCGCAGCCATGAACAAGGGCCACGCTACGACTCATGTCTTTTTTATTAGTTAAGATAGTGTAGTGGTTAGGAATTATATTCGCCGCCCCTCGGCGCCCGGGCGGGGTCGGCAGGGTCAGCCCAGCGCGCGGGCGACCAGCGCGCGCGCCGCCGCGGGCAGCTTATCGGCCAACGTCGCGGCCTCGGCGAGACCGCGTTGCGACATCTTGGCCGCCGTCTTCTTCAGGATATCGACGACCTTGTCGTCGGGATGCCTGGCCGCGAAGGCGGCGAACTGGCTTTCGAGGAAGACGAGACAGGCGACGTCCTCCAGCGTCTGCACGTCGGCATCGCGCTTGAGGCCGCGCTTCTGCAGCAGCGTCGCCACGCGGGCGACGGTTTCCGGGCCGTAACCCGCTTCCGCCAGAATTTTTCCCGCCGTATCCGCGTGAAACCGTGCGAGCGCCGCTCGCCACGCGAGATAGCCCTCGCGCCCCTGCGGATAGGATGCACGCGGTATCTTCCAGCGCGCGATGTGCTGGGCGCGGGCGGCAAGGCGCAGTTCCTCCGGCGCGCTTGCATCGAGGCGCAGCAGCCAGGCGCTCATGCGCTGGCCGTAAAGCAATGCCGAGGGCGCCAGCGCCCCGCCGGCCGCCCCATGCCGGGGCTCGCGCGAGGGGTCCTCGGAATTGAGCGCGTCGATCGCGGCGATGGCGGCGGCGAAGTGGTCTTTGCCGTCCGGCGCTGATTCGTTCACGCCTGGGTCTTGTCGATCATCGCGTTATTGCGCTGCCCGTCGAACCACTGATTGCGGTTCGACTGCGGCTTGTCGCCGGCGACCGAAACGCGCCTGGCCTTGCTCGCGTCCTGCTCGTAGGAGGCGACCTGGAGGAGTTCGAGGTCCTCGTCGGAGGCCTTCTCGAACCAGTAGCGCGCGCCCGCCGGGGTGATCAGGCCTTCCATCGGCCCGTATTCGCCGACCAGCCTGTCGCCCGGCCCGTAGAAGCGCACGCGGCCCTTGATCACCATCCAGAAGCTGTCCATGCCGTCGTGGAAGTGCAGGTTGTTCTCGCCGCCGTTCTCGATGATCTGGATGAACCCCTTGGTCATGCCGGTGGCGGCCAGCCGCACGATGCCCTTGTTGGACCCCGCGGGCAGGGTCGGCTTCGCGTACTTGAAGCTCTGGACTTTCGCCTCGGCCGCTCGGTGGCGCTCCTCTTCCGCGGGCGGCAGGACGGTTTCGGTGCTGCTCATGATGCTCTCCTGTGGGATGCCTTTGCCGCCATTCTAGCTACTTCATCGCCGCTTTGGCACGCGCCACGATGGCGGGCGGCGTCGCGTAGAGTTTCCTGAGGATTTCCAGCGTTTGCTCGCCGGTGACGAGATCGACTTCGAGCTTCTGGCGTTCCGCGTCGGCGACGAAGGCCGGATCGCGCACGGTGCCGTAGAAGGCCGCGCGCAGGGTCTTCGTGCGCTGTTCGGACAGGCCCGGCGGCGCCACGAACGGCCGGGCGAAGGTCTGCGGCGCCATGACGAGGGAAAACACCGCCTTCGCCTCTTCGGTCTTCGCCATGTCGAGAACCAGCGGAACGTCGGGGTGCCTCGGATGCTTCATCAGGCCGATCTGAAACAGGACATTGATCTTCTTGTCCTTCAGCCAGTCGGCGTGGCTCATCAGCATCGGCACCCAGCCCCAGGCGCAGAAACCTTCCACTTCGCCCTGCTCCATCGCCTTGAGAATGGTGACGCTGTTGGAGTAACCGAGAACGATCTTGAACTTCGTGCCAAGCTCGGCGTTGAACAGCTTGGGAAACACCGTCGAGGCCGCGGCATTGCCGGTGGACCCGATGATAAGCTGGCGCTTCGTGAGATCGTCGAGGCTCTTGACGCCCGTCGTGTGCCACGCGGCGCAGGTGGATACTTCCTGCGACGGGCTGCCGAGCCAGGTGAACCCGAGCGCATCGAACTGCGTCGCGTCCTTCTTGCCGAGCAGCGGCTCAAGCGGCACCGTGCGGCTGAAATTGCCGAAGACCGTGCCGTCTTTCGGCGCGACGTTATAAAGATAATTCGCCGACTTGACGCCGCCGCCCCCCGGCATGTTCTGCGGCACGAGCGTGGCACGGCCGGGCAGATGCTTGCCCATGTAGCGCACCAGCGTGCGCGCGAAGATGTCGGACGTTCCACCGTTGCCGAAGCCGATGATGACGCGGACCTGCTTGCCTTCGTAGAAATCGGCTTCCGCGTCCGCGCGCGCCGCCGTGGCGCCCGCGGCGGCGGCGATGAAAGCCGCGGCGACGGCGGCCGGCATTGCGATCCTGCGTGTCATGATGGATTTTCCTCCAGGGTCATTGGGACTGGACGCACCACGCCGGGACGCGACAGGCGGCGGCGACGCACACGGTGCCCGTGCAGCCCTTCGGGAACCCATGCGCCGCCATGAAAACGCCACGCCTGCGAATACGCCACGCTTTACCACCCGCCCAGCCGGACGCCGGGGAACTTCCCCCGGCGCCGAACCCCGGAAAGGCCGCGGCCCCCGCGGTTACTTGCAGGCGACCGTCTTGGCGACCGACAGGTTGCCTTCGTAGGTCACGTCGCAGGTCATTCCGGCCTTGAGACCCGAAGTTTTTGCCGCCTGGCCGCCGATCTTGACGTCGGTGTCGCCGGTCAGCACCGCCTTCGATTCCTTGCCTTTGTCGTCGAAGGTGAGTTCGCGCCCCTTCTTCTGCGCGGCCTTGAGCGAAACGCTGACCGTGTAGAAGTTTTCCTTGCGGGTCTCGAGCTTCTCTTTGCTGTTGATGACGGCATTGGCGAGCCGGAGCGCCTCGGGCGAGCTGTCGTAGACCTGCTTCACCATCTTCGCCACCGTCTCGCCGTCGAGCGGGTCCACTGCGACATGCTGCTTCTTCGCCTCGGCCAGAAGCTGCGGATCCTTCATGGAGTCCATGAAGGCCTTGCGCAGCGCCTTGACGCGGTCGTCGGGAATGCCCGCGCGCATGAAGAACGGGCGGCCCATCTCGTTCGGCAGGGTGAAGATGGACAGCATCTGCCGTTCGGCGTCGTTCTTGGCGAAATCCTGGAACGACGGCACGTTGGGCAGGTCGGGATGCTTCTTGGTGGCGAGCTGGACCAGCAGGTTGATCTTCTTGTCCTTGATCCAGTCGTAGTAGCGCGCGACGATGCTGTCCCAGCCGAAGCCGCAACGGCCGGTGACTTCCCCGCGCTCCATCGCCAGATGAACCTCGGTCGAGCCCGGATAGCCGAGGATGACCTTGATCTTTGTATCGGCGATCTGGTTGAGGATGCGCGCCATCAGGGTATCGGTCGCGGTCGGGCCGCTGCCGCCGATGGTCATGCCCTTGGCCGCGTCCTGGATCGTCTTGACCGGGGTATTGTGCCAGCTCACGCAGAGCGACACCTCGCTGTTGGCGCTGCCGAGCCAGACCATCTTCGTCGCATCCACCTCGATCGACTTGTCGCCGTATAGCAGCTTGTCGAAATGCGTGTTGCGGCTGACGATACCGATAGTCAGGCCGTCGGGCTTGGCGACGTTGGCAACGTAGTTGAGCGCCTTGCGGCCCGAGCCGCCCGGCATGTTTCGCACCGCAAAGGTGGGCTGGCCCGGAATGTGCCGCTCCATGTGGCGGATCACCATGCGGCCGTACTGGTTGTAGCCGCCGCCGGCCGAAGATCCGATGATCATCTGGCCGGTCTTGCCCTTGTAGAAGTCGGCGACCGCATCGGCCCTGGCCGGCGCGAACGAAACTGCAAATGCTGCAAGGCCGAAAAGAAAACCGAAGAAAGCTGTCTTGACCGTTCGGCTCATGGGTGCCTCCCTGTTGAGCTGATTTTTCTGTTCTAGAGGCCGAAAAGGACCTCGGCGTTGTCGTGCAGGATCGCCCGCTTTTCCCCGGCGGTGAGATCGTTGGCGGCGCGCATCTTCTCCAGATTTTCGGGAAACTCGCCGTCCCAGTGCGGAATGTCGGTGGCGTAGATGAGATGCTCCGCCCCGACGAAGTCGATGGTTTCGCGCAGCAGCGTTTCCTTGCCCTCGATCGAGACCTTCAGCGAGGACTCCCTGAACGTCTGCGACGGCTTCTTCTTGAGGTGCGGCATTTCCTCCTCGGCGCGCTTCTCCCAGTGCTCGTCCAGCCGGTCGAGGTAGTACGGCAACCAGGTGGCGCCGATTTCGAGGAAGCCGAGCTTGAGCCTCGGAAAACGCACCGTCACGCCCTGGCAAAGGACCGAGGTGAAATTGCAGATGATGCCCGCCGGAAAAGCGTAGGCATGGACTTCGGCGAAGGTGGACAGCTTGTTCGCGCCCCATTCCTGGGCCCAGTGGCGCGTGCCGTGCACGCCGATGGTGGCGCCGACCTTCTGCGCCGCTTCGTACACCGGATCGAAGAACGGATCGCCGAGGCCGAAGGGCATGCCGTCGGTGACGACTTCGAACCCCTTGAGGCCGAGTTCCTTCGTCGCGTAGACGACTTCCTCGGCCGCCGCTTCGGGATCGCACATCGGCAGCGCGCCCAGCGGGAACAGCCGGTCGGTGGCGTAGTCCTCGGCGAAGTGCCGGTTGGCGGCACGGCAGACCGCCCTGGCCCAGGCGCGATCCTGGGACTTGGCGATGTTGCCCGAGCCGGTGGGAAACAGCACCGCCTTGTCGATCTCGTGGTCGTCGCAGATGCGTTCCCACAACTCGCGCTGCTGCCCGGAACTCATGCCGCGGGCATAGCCGTAGGGCGGCTCCAGCTTGCCCGACAGTTCGAGGTCCCACGGCTGGCCGCCCGGCCACAACTGCGTGTCGCGGTGCTTCCAGCGGGAATCGAGGTATTTCCTGATCTCGTCCTGGCGTTCCAGAATGTGACCGTCGGCGTCGATCGCCGGAATCGTCGCGGTCATGCAGTCCTCCCAGATGTGCGGGCGTTTTTGCCCATGCTTGGGAGTCATCTTAGAACCCGGCGGAAGACGGAGTCCAGCCGTGGACAGGACCGGCCTTGCGGCGCACAATCCTTCGTATCCGAATGAATGACTTCGCAAGCCCGATGCCCGCCGTGACCCTGCCCGACACCATGACCGCCATCGAGATTTCCAGCCCCGGCGGGCCCGAGGTCTTGCGCCCCGTAACGCTGCCCCGCCCCCGGCCGGCGGCGGGCGAAGTCCTGATCGCGGTGCGTGCGGCAGGCGTCAACCGGCCCGACGTCATCCAGCGCAAGGGCGCCTATCCGCCGCCGCCGGGCGCGTCGCCCCTGCCCGGCCTCGAAGTGGCGGGGCGAATCGTCGCGCTCGGCGCCGGCGTCAGCGCGTGGAACGTGGGCGATGCGGTCTGCGCCCTGCTCGCGGGCGGCGGCTATGCCGAATACGCGGTGGCGCCCGCCGGCCAATGCCTGGCCGTGCCCAAGGGTCTCACGATGGTCGAGGCCGCCTCGCTGCCCGAAACCTTCTTCACCGTGTGGTCCAACCTGTTCGACCGCGCGCATCTCGCCGCGGGCGAAACCCTGCTGGTCCATGGCGGTACCAGTGGCATCGGCATCGCCGCGATCCAGATGGCGACGGCCTTCGGCGCGACCGTGCTGGCGACCGCCGGAACGGCGGAGAAATGCGCGGCCTGCGTCGGGCTCGGGGCCGCGCGCGCGATCAATTACCGGGAAGAGGATTTTGTCGAAGCGATGCGCGAAGCGACCGGCGGGCGTGGCGCCGACGTCATCCTCGACATGGTGGGCGGCGATTACCTTGCGCGCAACATCAAGGCCTGCGCCCCCGACGGGCGCATCGTGCAGATTGCGTTTCTGGGCGGATCAAAAGTGACCCTCGACCTGATGGCGCTGATGCGCAACCGCATCACGCTGACGGGTTCCACCCTTCGCCCGCGCGAGGTCGAATTCAAGGCCGCCATCGCGCGCGCCCTGCGCGAAAAAGTCTGGCCGCTGATCGCGGCGGGCCGCATCCGCCCGGTGATCGATTCGGTGTTTCCGCTGGCGGAAGCCGCCCGCGCCCACGAGCGCATGGAATCTTCGGCCCATATCGGCAAGATCGTGCTCGAAACCCGATCGTCCTAGGGTTCCGCCAAAGCCGAGGGAGGCGCCCATGCCCGACGATCTCAAGATCCAGGCCCGGTCCGACATCGCGCAAATGAAGCGCGACTTCGTCTCACCTGCGAGCAGTCGGAAAAGATCACGCCGCAGATCCTCAAGCAGCGCTCCCAGGACAAGGCCTGGGACCACTACGTAGCCAAGATGAAAATTCGCGGCTACCTGTAATCAGGAAAATTCCCGGCGGACCGCGTCGGTGTGCTGCCCCGCTTCGGGCACCGGGCCGGGCGTGAAGTCCGTCCCGCGCGCGGGCGGCAGAGGCATGTCCACCGGGCCCGAGGGCGTGTCCACGGTCATGCGCCGAAGCTGCGGGTGGCGCGACAATCCATCGACGCCGTTGACCATGCCCCAGGCCGTGCCCGCCGCCGCGAGGCGCGCGGTCAGCGCGGCGCGATCGAGCGACCCGAATACCCTGACGACGATCGCATCCAGTTCGGCGCGGTGCGCGACGCGCGCCGTGTTGTCGGCGAAGCGCGCGTCGGTGGCGAGCGTCGCGTCACCAAGCACGCCCGCGCAGAAACTTTGCCATTCGCGTTCGTTCTGGATGGAAATCAGGACGACGCCGCCTTTGTACGGATAGGCCCCGTAGGGCGCGATGCTCGGGTGGCTGAGGCCGCTGCGTTCGGGCGCCCGCCCGCCGTAATCGAAATGCAGGAGCGGCACCGTCATCCAGTCGGCCAGGGCGGCGAACAGCGACACGTGGATGGCGCGCCCCTGCCCCGTGCGTTCGCGCGCGATCAGGGCTTCGAGGATGGCGGCGTGGGCCTGCTGGCCGGCGGCGATGTCGGCGACCGAGACGCCGACCCGCGCCATGCCATCCGCCGTGCCGGTGATCGACGACAGACCCGATTCGGCCTGCACCAGCAGGTCATAGGCCTTCATCGCCGCGTAGGGCCCGTCCTCGCCATAGCCCGAGATCGAACAGGTGATGAGCCGCGGGTGGCGGCGGCGCAGGTCGTCCGCGCCGAACCCCGCGCGCGCGGCGGCACCAGGGGCGAGGTTCTGGATGAACACGTCGGCGCGCGCCACCATGCGGGCGAGCAGGTCGCGGTCATCCGCCGCCTTGAGGTCGAGGACGACCGATTCCTTGCCGCGGTTGAGCCAGACGAAATAGGCGCTTTCGCCGTGCGCGACGCGGTCGTAATGGCGGGCGAAGTCGCCCTCCGCGCGCTCGATCTTGATGACCCGCGCGCCCGCATCGGCAAGACGCGAGGTGCAATAAGGCGCGGCGACGGCCTGTTCGAGGGCCACCACCAGAACGCCTGAAAGTGCGCCGTCAGCGGACACGGAGACCCCTGCCCCCTTCGTCATGCCCCGCTTCATGCGGGGCATCCCCCTTTTCCGTCATGCCCCGCGAAGGCGGGGCATCCAGGGCAAGGTCCACGGCGTGATGGATGCCCCGGACATCCCCCGGCTTGTCCGGGGGACGGGGCATGACAGTCACGGGGATCAGGGCCGCCATCTCAGTACGAGCGCGGCAGGCCGGGCACGGGGTCGGCCCCGTGGGCGCGGCTCATGTTGGGCGCG
>CAXRES010000166.1:0-8257 GCA_964229575.1 Alphaproteobacteria bacterium | reverse complement strand
AGCTGGCGGGGCTGGAACGCGTCAGGCGAGCTTGTTTTTGCCGACGGCGCGACTTTCGCGCCAGACGCATCGGTGCTGGCGCTGGGCGGCGCGTCGTGGCCGAGGCTCGGTTCCGACGGCGGCTGGACGAAAATCCTGCACGACATCGACATCGCGCCGCTGCGCCCCGCCAACTGCGGCTTCGCGGTCGAATGGTCGAAGGTTTTTTCCGGCAAGTTCGCCGGCGTCCCGCTCAAGCGCGTCGCGCTTTCCTTCCGCGGCGTCACCGTGAAGGGCGAGGCGACGATCACCGACGCCGGAATCGAAGGCGGCGCCGTC
The DNA here is from genome assembly GCA_964229575.1 of Alphaproteobacteria bacterium. Classification (GTDB taxonomy): domain Bacteria; phylum Pseudomonadota; class Alphaproteobacteria; order SMXQ01; family SMXQ01; genus WHSO01. The sequence continues at coordinate 7,939 of CAXRES010000166.1, read as the reverse complement.
TACCGGCTTTCGGCCTCCCTGCGCGAAGCGATCGCCGCGGACGGCGCGGCCGTTCTCACGGTCGATCTGCGTCCCGACATGAGCGAGGGGGCGCTGGCCGAACGCCTGTCGCGCCCGCGCGGCGGCGCGACGCTGACGAACTTCCTGCGCAAGAGCGTGGGCCTCGCGCCGGTCGCCATCGGCCTCGTGCAGGAGGCGCTACACGCGGGCGCCGACGCGCCGCTCGCCAAACTCGTCAAGGCGCTGCCGCTGCGCCTTGTCGCCGCCTTCGGGATCGAGCGCGCCATTTCCACGGCGGGCGGCATCGCGCGCGGCGAACTCGACGAACGCCTGATGCTGAAGAAGAAGCCGGGCGTATTCGTCGCGGGCGAGATGATCGACTGGGAAGCGCCGACCGGCGGCTACCTGTTGCAGGGCTGCATGGCGACCGGTTTCGCCGCCGGTCACGGCGCCGTCGACTGGCTTGCGGAAAACGGCGTGGCGGGAACGAGCGATCGATCATGAGCGAAAACGGAAAATCCACCGATGGCACGGGAGAACGGCGCGCGGGCGAACAGGCGGTATCGCGCGCGGTATCCTGGGATGCGTTCTTTTCGACCTATCTACCCGCCCTCGTGCTGGCGCTCGGCACCGGCATCGCACTGCCGGCCATTCCGTCGCTGGCGAAGTCCTTCAACGTCGAATTCGCATTGGCGAGCGGCGTGGTCACCTCCTTCCTGATCGGCAATCTCTTCGGCACGCTGCCGGGCGGCTGGCTGATCGACCGCTTCGGCCGCCGACCGGTTCTGATCGCCGGGCCGCTCCTGACGGCGGTCGCCGCGCTGCTCGTTTTTTTCGCCGAGTCGTTCTCCCAGTTGCTGGTTCTGCGGTTCATCAACGGCATCGCGGCCCAGCTGTGGCTGATGGCGCGGCTCGCCGCGATCTCCCAGGGCGCCGCGCCCAAGGAACGCGGGCGCCAGGTGAGCTGGATGTTCGGCATGGATTCGGCCGGCAAGCTGGCGGGGCCCGTCATCGGCGGCGTTATCGCCGCCACCCTGGGACCGCGCGCGACGTTTCTCGCCTATGCACTGCTGGCGTTGCTTGCCGTCATTCCAGTCGCCTATTACGCGCGGCGCATCCCGAAGCGCGATCCGGAAGAATCGAAAAGGGCCCGCGCGCCGCTCAGCCCCGCGGTGCTGCGCGCGCTGATCGTGCCTCGCCTGCCGTATTTCGGCGTGGCGCTGTTTGCCGGGCTGACCCGCGGCCCGGTCTACGCCGATCTGCTGCATCTCTATGCGGCCTTCGCCTACAACCTCGGGCCACAGGCGATCGGCTGGCTCGCCACCGGCGCGTCGGCGATTTCGCTGCCCATCGGCTTCGCGGCCGGCTGGGCGATGGACAGGTTCGGACGCAAGCACACGATGGTACCGGGATTTTCCGGCGCGGCGCTCGCCATGCTGGCACTCGCCCTGTCGGCGTTCCTTCAGCTCAGCCTCGGCTGGTACATCGCGCTGTTCTTCTTCGCCATCTTCACCCAGTCTCTGACGGGCGGATCGATCCAGACCGTCGGCGCCGACGTCGCGCCGCCGGAAGCGCGCGGAACCTTCCTCGGCCTGTGGCGCTTCACAGGCCAGGGAGGTGCCACGATCAGCCCGATCATCTTCGCGCTGCTCGCGCAGCACGTGAACTACGGCACGGCGTTCCTGTTCGTCGCCGGCTCGGCCTTTGTCGTCGCCTGGCTCCTGATCCGCCACGTCGCGGAAACGCGGACATCGGAATAACCCCCGCCCGGGAAACTGCATTTCCCGGCAACACCCGACACGCCACGGTTTGCGGCACGGCGGCAAATCCTTCCTGTTCGTGGGGGCTTGTCGAAAGGCGCCTATCCCTGATCCGGGCCCGACCGGCAGACGGAATACGGGCTGTCCGGCGAACCGGCAGGTTTTCATTTTCGGAGGGAAGGGGCGGGAATGGTGGAGCAGAGGGGAATCGAACCCCTGGCCTCGACATTGCGAACGTCGCGCTCTCCCAACTGAGCTACTGCCCCACGGGCCCCGCTTTTTGGGAAGGCGGATAATGTGGGCGGGCCGCCTTTCCTGTCAAGCCCGCAGCGGCAGGGCCCAATCCGCGGGAATCGCGCCGAATTCCGCCGGTTTCGGCCCCCGGGCGGGCTTGCCGTTCTTGCCAGAGCCCCCGTTCAAAGCTAGGGTTTGCGCGCAAGCAACGTAGCGGACCGCCTTCCCCCATGACCTCGCGCCCATGACCTCGCTGATCCTGCTGGTCAATATCGTCCTCGAAATCTACACGTGGCTGCTGATCGCCTGGGTGGTGGTCAGCTGGCTGGTCGCTTTCGACGTGATCAACACCCGCAACCGTTTCGTCTACCTCGTCAGCGACTTCCTTTACCGCATCACCGAGCCGGTCCTGCGGCCGATCCGCCGCTTCGTGCCCCATATCGGCGGCATCGACGTGTCGCCGGTCATCCTGCTGCTGGTCATCTGGCTGATCCGCGACCTGATGTTCCGCTACCTGCTGTAGCCCCGTGACATTGCCGGCCGACGCATCGCTTCCCGCCCGCGTCCGTGCGGACGGCGCGGGAATCCTGTTGTTTCTGCGCGTGCAGCCGGGCGCCAGGCGCGAAGGCGTCGAAGGCGTAGCCACGGAGGCCGACGGCACGGCGCGGCTCAAGGTGGCGCTTTCGGCGGCGCCCGAAGGCGGCAAGGCGAACGCGCGGCTGATCGCGCTGCTGGCCAGACGCTGGAAGCTGCCCAAGGGCGCCTTCAGCATTTCCGCGGGCGAACGCGACCGGCGCAAGACGATGCTGATCATGGGCGATGCGGCCACTATACTGGCGCGCATCTTCGACGATTGCCGGACGGCGGAAGCGAAAGGACAGTGACGTGAGCGCATCGATCATCGACGGCAAGGCCTTCGCCGAAGGATTGCGCGGGCGCATCGGCGCCGAGGTGGCGCGCCTCAGGTCCGCATCCGGCCTGACGCCGGGGCTCGCCGTCGTGCTGGTGGGCGAAGACCCGGCGAGCCAGGTCTACGTCCGCAACAAGGGCCAGGCGACGGAAGCCGCTGGCATGCTGTCGCAGACCCATCGCCTGGCCGCGACGACGAGCGAGGCCGAGGTGCTGGCGCTGGTCGACAGGCTCAATCGCGATCCGGCGATCCACGGCATCCTGGTGCAGCTGCCGCTGCCCGCCCACATCGACGAGGCGCGCGTCACCCAGGCCATCGACCCGGCCAAGGACGTCGACGGATTTCACCTGATCAATGTCGGCAAGTTGCAGACGGGCGATGGGAGCGCGCTGGTCCCCTGCACGCCGCAGGGCTGCATCCTGCTGCTGCGCGAGGCGATCGGCGATCTGTCCGGCAGGCGCGCGCTGGTGGTCGGCCGTTCCAACATCGTCGGCAAGCCGATGGCCGCGCTGCTGCTCGCGGAAAACTGCACCGTCACCATCGCCCATTCGCGCACCCGCGATCTGGCCGAGGAATGCGGCCGCGCCGAAATCCTGATCGCCGCCGTCGGCCGCGCCCGCATGATCAAGGGCGACTGGATCCGCCCCGGCGCCGCGGTGATCGACGTCGGCATCAACCGCGTGGCCGCCGAAGGCGGCAAGTCGCGCCTGGTGGGCGACGTCGACTTCGAAGGCGCGCTCGCGCGCGCCGGCCACATCACGCCGGTGCCGGGCGGCGTCGGGCCGATGACCATCGCCTGCCTCCTGCGCAATACCCTGATCGCGGCCGCCCGCGCCGCGGGACTGCCCGCGCCGCCGGTATGAGGACGCGCCGCCCCCGGCGCGCCCGACCGGATACGCCTGGCACTGGCCAGGCGAAGGGCCGGCCTCTATATTTGCACTAAATCGAAAGAGGTAGCGGCCGCGCCGCGGGGGAAACGAAAAAATGGAAAACCGGCGCCGCTCCGCCATCGTCCTGATCCTCATCGGACTGGTCGGAGTGAATTTTTTCTACGTTTCCGATCTCGTGATCCCGCATAGCCCCGATGCCGGCATCGTCATCGGCTGGAACTCGGCGGTGGCGATCGGCGTGGCCAACCTGCTGGCGCTTGCCGGCGTGTGGCACGTGACACGGGACGCGCCGCGGGACTAGATTCGCGCATGGACATTCCCATGCCCGGCGTGTCGGCGAGTTTCGCGCCCCTTCTGATCGCGACGGCGACCTTCATCCTGTCGCATTTCGTCCTGTCCTTCGGGCCGGTGCGAAATGCCGTCGCCGCGCGCATCGGCGAACAGGCCTTCATCGTCGCCTATTCCGCCGTCGCGCTCGGCACTTTCGCCTGGATGAGCATCGCCTATGCGCGCGCGCCCTTCCACGACCTGTGGGGCGATCCCCTGTGGGCCCGCTGGATGACGGTCCTGACCATGCCCTTCGTCGCCGTGCTGATCACCTGCGGCGTCACCACGGCCAATCCCGGCGCGGTCGGCTTCGGCGGCCTGCTGGAAAAAGGCCGCACCGCGGTCGGCATCCAGAAGGTGACGCGCCATCCCGTGATGGTGGCGATCGCGATCTGGTCGGCGCTGCATCTCGTGACCAACGGCGACGCGGCCTCGCTCATCCTGTTCGGCGGCATGCTGGTTCTGACGCTGGGCGGGATCGCGCACATCGAGGCGCGCAAGCGCGCAAGCGGCGGCGAAGCCTGGCGGAAATTCGCCGCGGACTCTTCCGTCGTTCCGTTCGCCGCGATCATCGCCGGGCGGACGCGCGTCACCTTGCGCGAGATCGGCTGGAACAGGATCGGCGCCGGGGTCGTCGTCTACTTCATCCTGCTGTTCGGCCACCGCATCGTCATGGACGTGCCGCTGCTGCCCGGGCTGTTCCCGCGCTGAACCCTACTTCTTGTTCAGGCGGCGGCGGCCGAGCAGGCGCAGGCGCAGCGCGTTGAGCTTGATGAAGCCCGCGGCGTCGCGCTGGTCGTAGACCTGGTCTTCCTCGAAGGTGACGAGCGCCTCGTCGTAAAGGCTGCCCGGCGCCTTGCGCCCGGTGACGATGACGTTGCCCTTGTAGAGCTTGAGGCGCACGGTGCCGGTGACGGGCTCCGACGCCTTGTCGATGGCGGCTTGCAGCATTTCGCGCTCGGGCGAGAACCAGAAGCCGTTGTAGATCAGCTCCGCATAGCGCGGCATCAACTCGTCCTTCAGATGCGCCGAGCCGCGATCCAGCGTCAGGCTTTCCATGGCGCGGCGCGCCGCGAGCAGGACGGTGCCGCCCGGCGTTTCATAGACGCCGCGCGACTTCATGCCGACGAAGCGGTTTTCCACCAGGTCGATGGCGCCGATGCCGTTGGCCCCGCCAAGATCGTTGAGCCGTGCGAGCAGCGTCGCCGGCGACAGCTTTTCGCCGTCGATGGCGACGGGATCGCCCTTCTCGAAGTCGATCGTGACCTCGGTCACGCGGTCGGGCGCCGCCATCGGCGTCACCATGCGCGAAAAAATGTGGTCGTATTCCGGTTCCTGCCACGGATCTTCGAGCGCCTTCCCTTCCGAGGAGATGTGCAGGAGGTTCGCGTCCTGGGAGAAGGGCGGCTCGCCGCGCTTGTCGCGCGGTATCGGGATCTGGTGCTTTTCGGCGTATTCGATCAGCCTGGTGCGCGACGTCAGGTCCCATTCGCGCCACGGCGCGATGATCTTGATGTCGGGCTTGAGCGCGTAATAGCCGAGTTCGAAGCGCACCTGGTCGTTGCCCTTGCCGGTGGCGCCGTGCGACACGGCGTCGGCGCCGGTGGCGATGGCGATCTCGATCTGGCGCTTGGCGATCAGCGGCCGGGCGATCGAGGTGCCGAGGAGATAGGTGCCCTCGTACAGCGCATTGGCGCGGAACATCGGGAAGACGTAGTCCATGACGAAGGTCTCGCGCAGGTCCTCGACATAGATTTCCTTGACCCCCATCTGCTCGGCCTTCTTGCGCGCCGGCTCGAGTTCGCCGCCCTGGCCGAGGTCGGCGCTGAAGGTCACCACTTCGCAATGGTAGGTATCCTGCAACCAGCGCAGGATCACCAATGTATCGAGGCCGCCCGAATAGGCGAGCACCACTTTCCTGATCTTGTCCGACACGGCGGTTCCCCGGATTGGTTGAGGGGGTTGCAAAGGCGGCGGGAGAATAGTCGCAACCGCCCGCCCCCGCAACCGCGCCGCCCGGCCGGAAAAACGTCCGCCCGCGCGAGGCTGGCGGCGCGCCGCGCACGGGTCTAGGCTGGCCCATCATGCGCAAGGCCGTTTTCATCGCCCTCATCATGGCGGCGACGCTGCTCGGCGCGCCCGCGGCTTTGGCCGAGAGCGGCGCGGCGGCGGCCGAAACCCCGGAGGGCGCGCTGATCGCCGCCGTCAACGGCGAGCGCGCCGGGGCCGGCCTGTCCGCGCTTGTGCCCGAGGTCCGGCTTGCCTGCGCGGCCCGCGCCCATGCGCGCGATCTGGCGGCAAGCGGGCGCTTCTCGCATACCGGCAGCGACGGCGGCGACCTGGTCGCGCGCCTGGCGCGGGCCGGATATCCCTACAGGATGGCGGCGGAAAATCTGGCCCTGGCCGGCGCCTCGGCGGACGAGGTCGTGCGCCTGTGGCGGGCCAGCCCCGGCCACAACCGCAACATGCGGGCGGGCGAGGCCCGCGCGGCCGGCGCTGCGCGGGAAAGGGCGGCCGACGGGCGCTACGTCTGGGTCATCGTTTTTGCCGCGGAGAGGCCCAGAATCGGCGGAAATGCGCCATTTTCGACCGAATGTCGCGGGAAAATGGGGTGACAGGCCGGTAACGGCACGTTAACGTCCCCGTGCAAGGCTGAAAAGGTCGGCGCCGGCCAAGGTGCCGCCCACGGGAATTCGGGGGAATTCGTACCTATGCCGACTTTGGGGCTACCGACTTTGGTGCCGCTTTTGGGACGCACGCCGCTTCGGGGGGCCATCGCCGCGCTGGCTCTGGCCGCCTGTCTGGCCGCGCCCGCCGGCGCGCAGCAGGTGGCGTCGCTGTCGCTGCCCGAGCAGGAAGCCTTCGCGTTCCGCCGGTTGCAGTCCGAACTGATGGTCGCGGCACTTTCGTGCAACGATCCCCGCCACCGCGAAGCCTACAATATTTTCATCTATCGTTTCCGTGCGGCGCTCGGCGACAACGCCCGCGTTCTCAAGGCCTATTTCAAGCGCGCCTACGGCGCGGGGGGGACCCGGAAGCTCGACGATTTCATGACCTCGCTCGCCAACGATGCCTCGCTCGCTTCCATGGGCGATCCCAGGTTCTGCCGCAACTCGCTCACCCGCTTCGAGGCGGTCAACCGGAGCGACCGCAACCAGACCGCCGGCATGATCGTCGAGGAGGCGGAACTGGTGGTCGAACAGTAGGACCTTCACCGACCAGAGACAGGCACCGACCAGAGACAGGCACCGACCAGAAACAGGCGCCGACCAGACACAGGCGCCGGTCAGAGACAGGTGCCGATCAGATACAGGGAACCCGCCGCCGGCGGGTTTTTTCATGCCTGCCTTACCAAAGCCCGGCTAAAACCCGGGAACCGGACAGGAAAAAACCCGCGGGGGCATCCCCCGCGGGCCTTTTCATGCGGACCGCCGAGGCGGTCCCTCCCCCAGACTGAACCTGGAACTGGCCTTAGAACTGGATCTCGACGCGGCGGTTGCGCGGCTCGCGCACGCCGTCGTCGGTCGGAACCAGCGGCTGGGTTTCGCCGCGCCCGACGGTGGCGATGGTGTTCGCCGGAAGACCGAGCTTGACCAGGGTGTCCTTGGCGGCGTTGGCGCGCCGTTCGGACAGGCGCTGGTTGTAGCGCGTCGGGCCGGAACGGTCGGCATGGCCGGTGAGCTGGATGGACACGCTGCTGCCGGCTTTCGCCGCGGCGGCGGCGGCTTCGAGAATCTTCTGGGCATCGGGCCGGATGTTCGACTTGTCCCAATCGAAGAAGATCAGGAACGACCGCGGCGCTGCCGCCGGGGCGGGCG
>CAXRES010000165.1:0-9532 GCA_964229575.1 Alphaproteobacteria bacterium | reverse complement strand
CCGGCTCCGGCCGGCCGCGGTGCTGGACGCGCCGCGGTTGGGCGGCATCACCATCCAGGCAGCCCTTCGGCCGCGCTGGCGCGGCGCGGCACCCATCCAGCGCGCCATCCTCGCCGGCGACAGGGAAACCGGCATCACCATCATGCAGATGGACGAAGGCCTCGATACCGGGCCCGTGCTGTGCCGCGAGGCGATCGCGCTCGGCCCCGCCGTGACCTGCGAGGAAGTTCACGACCGCCTCGCCGTGCTGGGCGCGCGCATGATCGTCTACGCGCTCAACGGGCTTGAGGCGGGCATCCTCGCCGCCGCGGCGCAGCCGGCCGAGGGTGCCACCTACGCCGCCAAGCTCTCGCGCGAAGAAGGCCGGCTCGACTGGCGCGAGGACGCGCGCGCGCTCGAACGCCGGGTGCGCGCCTTTTCGCCCTGGCCCGGCGCCTGGTTCGAATTCGCGGCCACGCGCATCAAGGTGCTGGAAGCGCAGGTGATGGGCGACGTGGTGGGGGCAGGGCCGGGTGAGGTGGTCGACGACCGCCTGACGGTCGCCTGCGGCGAGGCGACGCTCAGGCTCCTGCGCGTGCAGCGCGAAGGGCGCCAGGCGCAGGCGGCGGCGGAATTCCTGCGCGGCTTCGCCCTGCCGAAAGGCACGCGCCTTGCCCTGCCGCCCGACGCGGCGGAATGATCGTGATACCTGATCGCGCAATCCTTCCCGTCATCGCCCGGCTTGGCCGTGCGATCCTCGCTGCCGAGGTGCGGGGAGGGCGGTTGGATGCCCCGACCAGGTCGGGGCATGACGGAGTATATGAATCGTGACCCGCTATCGCCTCCTCGTTGAGTACGACGGCGGGCCCTTTGTGGGCTGGCAGCGCCAGGACAACGGCCCCTCGGTGCAGGCGGCGCTGGAGGACGCGGTGTTCGCCTTCTGCGCCGAGCGCGTCAACGTCTTCGGCGCCGGGCGCACCGATTCGGGCGTCCATGCGCTGGGCCAGGTGGCACACTTCGACATCGCGACGGAGAAACCCGCCGACACGGTGCGCGACGCGCTCAACTTCTACCTGCGCCGCGAGCGCGCGCCCGTCGCCGTGCTTTCGGCGGAGGTGGCGGCCGCCGATTTCCACGCGCGCTTTTCGGCCAAGGATCGGCGCTATCTCTACCGCATCCTCAACCGCCGCGCGCCGCCCGCGCTCGATCGCGGGCGGGTCTGGCACGTCATCGCGCCGCTCGACGCCGAAGCCATGCACGGGGCGGCGCAAGTCCTGATCGGCCGCCACGACTTCACGTCTTTCCGCGCCGCCGCCTGCCAGGCCGAGAGCCCGGTCAAGACGCTGGACGAGGCGCGCATCCTGCGGGTGGGGGAGGAAGTCCACCTGCATTTCCGGGCGCGCTCCTTCCTGCACAGCCAGGTGCGCATCATGGCCGGGACGCTGCGGACCGTCGGCGAAGGCAAGTGGGGCGTGGCCGAGCTGGCCGCGGCACTCGAGGCCAAGGACCGCGCCGCCGCCGGACCGACCGCGCCGCCCGACGGGCTCTACCTGGTGGGCGTCGGCTACTGAGCAGTGTATAAACATGAATATGAATATATTTGCGCGCCGAAATGGCGCGTTTTTTGTTGAAAAATAGCTATTTTCGTAATCTTATATACAACGTTTATACATTGAATATAGGAAATGCCTTGGAGATCAGCCACGCCGACGGGCGGATCACCGTCAGTTTCACCCTCACGGTCGCCGAATTCGCCCGAGCGCTCGCCGACGGCGAGTTGCGCGTGGCGCTCGGTTCGGGAATGGGGGCGGGGACGGGCGGCGCGCCCGGCATCGGCGAAGCGGCCGTCGCCGCAGTCTGCGCCGCCTACGGGCCGGAAAGCCTCGGCGCGAATCTCCTGTGGGAGATCGCCCAGGCGGGCGAGGAGGGCATCGGCGCCGGCGCGCTCAAGGACCTCCTCGGCCTCTCGACGTCCAAGCAACTGGCCGGCGCGTTCTCGGGCCTGGCCAAGGTGCTGGCGCGCGAACTGCCGGGCCGCGCCGCCGGGTTCGTCGCGCGCGACTGGCAGGGGCGCGCGGGCGAATACCGCTACCGCATGGCGGCGCCGGTGCGCCAGATGGTGCTGAAGGCGCTGTCGTAAAGCGTATTTTCAATGGTGCAGCGCGTTGGCCTGCACCCGTTCGGGCGCACAACGCGCTAGAAGAGCAGCGAGCGCGCCCACAGCGACACGACGACGCCGAGGCCCAGGTTGGCGAGCGTCATCATGATCGCCTCCGCCGTGCCGACGGCGAGGCTGACGCGCGTGACGTGCCAGACGTAGACCAGCACGGCGGCGAAGATGGCGACCGGCACGATGGCGAAGACCGTGCCCTGCGCCAGGCTCGCCACGATGGCCGCGGGCAGCATGACGGCCGCCATGATGACCTTGGCCCAGTTGAGCGCGACGATGAACAGGAAGTAGTTGGCCTCGCGCCCGACCCAGCGGCAGAGATAGACGGCGGCGAGCGGGAAGGCGAACCAGTCGATGACATAGGCGATGCCTTCGACGAGAAAGACGCCGCCCCAATTGATTTCGCCCTCGTAGTCGGCCATCGAAACGATGACGAGGCCGATGTAGGCGGGCAGCGCCACGATGGCCGCGCCGAAGGAACGCCAGAAGCCCTGATAAGTCGCGTCGAAATACGCCAGGCCCGAACGGTCGCCGTGGGCGAGCCGCCAGGCCCCGTAGACGCCGCGCGCCGCTTCGCCTGCGCTGATCATGGCGATGGCGTCGGGCGCATCGGCCGTTCAGCGCGGAAAATAGGCGTCGAGCACGCGGGCGTAGATATCGGCGAGCGCCTCGATGTCGTGGACGCTCTGTCGTTCGTCGGCCTTGTGCATGCTGTCGCCGACCAGGCCGAACTCGGCGCAGGTGCAGGCGGCATGGATATAGCGCGCATCCGACGTGCCGCCGGTGGTCGACATGTCGGGCGTCAGGCCGGTCACGGCTTTCGCCGCGTCGGCGACGATCTGGGCGAGCCGGCCCGGCTGGCACAGGAAGGATTCGCCGTTGTCCTGCTGGCGGAACTCGTATTCGCCGCCGATCCTGTCGAATTCCGAACGCAGCCACTTGCCCAGGCTCGCCTGGCTGTGCAGGTCGTTGAAGCGGATATTGAAGCAGGCCCGCGCCTCGGCCGGGATGACGTTGGTCGCCGGATTGCCGACGTCGATGGTCGAGATCGCCACGGACGACGGCTGGAAATGCTCCGTCCCCTTGTCGAGCGGCCGGTCGGTGACGACGCGCAGCATACTGAGCAGCCGGTCGATCGGGTTGTCGGCGAGGTGCGGGTAGGCGGTATGCCCCTGCGTGCCGTAAACCTTGAGATAGCCCACCAGGCTGCCGCGCCGGCCGACCTTCATCATTTCGCCGAGCCGCTTGGGGTTGGTCGGCTCGCCCACCAGGCAATCGCTGAGCCTTTCGTCGTTTTCCTTCAGCCAGCCCAGCATCTTGCGCGTGCCGTTGACGCCGATGCCTTCCTCGTCGCCGGTGATCAGAAGCGAGATCGAGCCGCCGAAATCGCGCCCGCGGGCATCGATAAACCGCGCCGTCGCCGCGACGAAGGCGGCGATGGCCGATTTCATGTCGCTGGCGCCCCGCCCGTAAAGCACGCCGTCGATGATTTCCGCGCCGAAGGGATCGACCGTCCAGTTCTTCGGATCGCCCACGGGGACCACATCGGTATGCCCGGCGTAACAGAAGTTGGGCTCCTTCGTGCCGAGGCGGGCGTAGAGGTTGTCGACCGTCGCCGTGCCTTCCTCGGAAAAGGGCAGGCGCGTGCAGTTGAAGCCGAGGCTTGCCAGCGCCTCCTGCAGCACGTCGAGCGCGCCTTCGTCCTTCGGCGTCACCGACGGGCGACGGATCAGGCGCCGGGCGAGGTCGATGGGCTGGGCAAGGGGCGAGGCCATGAACGAATCAGTCCCGGAGCAGGTCGTTGATCGAGGTTTTCGACCGCGTGCGCTCGTCCACGCGCTTGACGATCACGGCGCAGTAGAGCGACGGGCCCGGCTGGCCGCCCGGCAAGGGCTTGCCCGGCAGCGAGCCGGGAACGACGACAGAATAGGCGGGCACGCGGCCGACCAGCACTTCGCCGGTGTCGCGGTTGATGATCTTGGTGGATGCGCCGAGGAACACGCCCATGCTGAGGACCGAGCCTTCCTCGACGATGACGCCTTCGGCCACTTCGGAGCGCGCCCCGATGAAGCAGTTGTCTTCGATGATGACGGGGCCGGCCTGCAACGGCTCCAGCACGCCGCCGATGCCGACGCCGCCCGACAGGTGGCAGTTGGCGCCGATCTGCGCGCAGCTTCCGACGGTCGCCCAGGTATCGACCATCGTGCCCTTGCCGACATGGGCGCCGAGGTTGACGAAGGACGGCATCAATACGGCGCCCGGCGCGATATAGGCCGAGCGGCGCACGACGCAATTGGGCACGGCGCGGAAGCCCGCGGCGCGGAACTGCGCGTCGCCCCAGCCCGCGAACTTGGACGGGATCTTGTCGAACCACGGCGCATCGCCCTTGGCCGGATCCTTCGGGCCGCCCGGGATCGGCGTCATGTCGTAGAGGCGGAAGGACAGAAGCACCGCCTTCTTCGCCCACTGGTGGACGGTCCATTTGCCGGCGATCTTCTCCGCGACGCGGAGATTGCCGGAATCGAGCGCGTCCAGCGTCGCCTCGACGGCGTCGCGGACTTCGCCCCTGGTGGCGGGGCCGACGGCGTCGCGGTTTTCCCAGGCGGCGTCGATGGTCTTTTCGAGGTCTTGATTGGCCATTTTTCCCTGAATTTCGTGCTGGTGTTGCGAGATGGGGTCGGGCGCCAAGATGGGGGAGAGCGCGGCCTTAGTCAACCTCGCGGGAGGCCGGAAAAAGCCCGCGAAATCCCCGGCTTTCAGCCGCCCGCGCGGGCCGCCGCGACGGCGTCGAGAAAGGCCGCGAGATCGTCGGCCACATGCTGGACGTGATCGGCCCCGGCATCGTTGACCACCCCTTCCTCGCCGGGCGTGACCAGCACGGTGACCATGCCGCGCGTATGCGCCGGGGCGAGGTTGGCCGCGGTATCCTCGAACAGCACCGCACGCGCGGGGACGACCGTGTGCGCCGCGATGAAGCGGTCGTAGGTTTCCGGCTCGGGCTTCGGCACATAGTCCGCGGCGTGGATGTCGAAGATACCCTCGAAGTGGCGCGCGATGCCGAGCCGGGCGATCACGGCTTCGGCGTGGTTGCGGCTCGCGTTGGTGAAGATCACCTTGCGCCCTTCGAGGCGGCCAAGCGCGGCGTCGAGCGCCGGCGCCGGATCCATCACCGCGAGGTCGATGTCGTGCACGAAGTCGAGATAATGATGCGGGTCGACCCGGTGATTGACCATCAGGCCGCGCAGCGTGGTGCCGTAGGCGCGGAAGTAGTCCTTCTGCAACTTGCGCGCGGCCCCGGCATCGAGGCCGAATTTCGCCGCGATGTATTCGCCCATGCGCCGGTCTATCTGGTGGAACAGCCGGCAGCCCGCCGGGTAGAGGGTATTGTCGAGGTCGAAGACCCAGGTATCGACGTGATCGAGGGCGGGGGCGTCGGGGTGGGGCGAAACGGCCTTGCGGTCGGTCATGTCTACAGATTGGGGCCCGCCCCGGTCAAAGGCAAGGGGGGCGGCCCGAAACCCGCGCTTTTTCGCGGTTTTTCGGCACTCCCGTAACCCATCCTTAAGGACTTGCCGATACGGTTCCGGGGACCGCAGGACGGCGGTTCCGCCTTCACGAGGCAGGGGCGCAGGTAGGGCATGGCGACCAATGTGACGATGGCCAGGGGACACGACCCGGCGGGCGACTTGCGCCACGACCGGGACCGCTTCGTCGCGCTCGCGTTTTCGTCGGCCGACATTCTGGTCGAACTCGACCGCGAGCGGCGCATCGTTTTCACCGCCGGCGCCACCGGGGCCCTGCTTGGCGCCGACGCGCGTTCCCTGTTCAGGCGCGATTTCACCGAACTGGTCAGCGCGGCCGACCGCGCGATGGTTGCCGAAGCGCTCGCCGTCGCCGCGACGGGTACGCGCATCAACGGCCTCGTCTGCCATCTCGACGGCGAATTCGGCAAGACGCCGCCGCTGATGCTGCTCGGCTATCAGGTGCCCGACCTCGACGGCCATTTCTTCCTCAGCCTCCGGCTCGGCGCCAAGGACATCGGCGCGTTCACCGGCAAGGACGCCGCCGCGCTCGGCGCCAGCGGCCTGCCGCGCGCCGCCGCCTTCGCCGATCTTGCCGGCAGGAAGCTGGCGGAGCTCGCGGGCGGCGAGGACTGCAAGCTCACCATGCTGCGCCTTGCCGAGATCGAAAAGCTGCGCGAGCGCCTCGATGCCGAGACCCGCCAGAACCTTGAGGCCGCGATCGGCGGCGCGATCCGCGCCAGCGCGATCGGCGGCGAACTGGCCGGCGAACTGAGCGCCGACAGCTACGGCGTCGTGCATCGCGAGGGCGCCGACCTCGGCGCGCTGGCGCGACGTATCGAGGATATCACCCGCAACGCCGACCCGGAGAAGCGCGGCATCGGCGTGGCCCAGGCCACCATCGCGCTGGAAGCGGGCGGCGATCCCAGGGAAGCGGCCAAGGCGCTCACCTACATCTTCACGCAATTCGCCGACGCCGACCCGGACGAGTTTTCCATCGCGTCGCTGCGCGAAGGGCTTGCCGCGATGATGACCGCCACGGAAACCCGCATCAGCGAGTTCCGCACCCTGCTGAACGACGGCCTGTTCGGCGTCGCCTTCCAGCCGGTGGTCGATCTCGCCACGCAGCGCCCGCACCACTTCGAGGCGCTGGCCCGCTTCAACCACCTGCCCAAGGGGGCGAGCCCCTATGAAACCATCACCTTCGCCGAGCAGACCGGGCTGATCCGCGACTTCGACCTGGCCATGTGCGCGCGCGTGCTCGACTGGCTCGACGCGGCCGGGCGGCAGGGCCAGCGCTACAAGGTGGCGGTCAATCTGTCGGGCACCTCGATCGCCTCCAAGCCCTTCGTCATGGAATTGCACCGCATGCTGAAGCAGTACCGCGGGCAGTCCGACAGCGTCATTTTCGAAATCACCGAATCGGCGAAGATCAAGGATCTGCAGACGGTCAACGCGACGGTGCAGACGCTGCGCCGCGCCGGCCACAAGGTCTGCCTCGACGATTTCGGCGCGGGCGCGGCGGCCTTCCAGTACCTGCGCGATCTCGACATCGACGTGGTCAAGATCGACGGCGCCTACGTCAGGGGCGCGCTCGAAACCGACAAGGGCAAGGCCTTCCTGCGGGCGATGGCCAGCCTGTGCAACGAGCTTGGCATCACCACGGTGGCGGAGATGGTGGAGGATCGCCAGTCGCTCGACTTCCTGCGCGATTGCGGCGTCGGTTACGGCCAGGGTTACCTGTTCGGCAAGCCTTCGCAGGACATCAGCTCATTCGATGCGCCGCGCCCGAGCGACTTCGGCGCCGGCCGCAAGCGGATCCCCGGGGGTCAGTGATGCCGGGCCGGTTCGCCCGCTTCTGGCCATTTGTCGCGCCCCTGCCTCCGATCGGCACGATGACGGCCCCCGCCCTTGTCGTCGGCGGCGACGGCCGTGTCCTGATCTGCAGCGAAACCGCCCGGCGCATCGCGGCCGCCCTGGCCGGCGACGGTCTCGCCCAGGCGCGCGGGCGCATCGCGGCCGCGGCGCGCGAAGGCCGCGGCTTCACCGCCGAATTTTCATTCGCCGATGGCGAAGCGGCGGTCGATTGCGAACTGACGGTGGCCCCGCTCGGCGACGGACGGGCTCTCGTCGTCGCGCGCTACGGCGGGTTCGACCGGAGCCTGCGCGAAGCGCTCGTCGATTCGCGCAAGCGCTACAAGGATTTCGTCGAAATATCCTCGGAGTTCGTCTGGGAAACGGCGGCCGACGGCCGGTTCGCCTTCGTTTCGCCGCAAGGCGCGCTCGGCTGGACCGCCGATCAGCTGGTCGGCCGCATGGCCGAGTCGTTCCTTCTGGCCGACGAAGGGCCGCGCACATCGTGGGCCAGAAGCCCGTTCCGCGCCGAGCAGCCGGTCGCCGACGCCGAAATCTGGTTTCGCCGCGCCGATGGCGCGATGGCTTGTCTCAGCACCTCGGCCCGTCCTCTCTACGAGGCGGACGGCCGCTGGACCGGCGCGCGCGGGGTCTGCCGCAACGTGAGCGCGTTGCGCGAGCGCGATTCGCGGCTTGCGCGCGCGCATACCCGCGAAAAAATGTTCGGCTATATCGTGCGCGCCATGCGCGAAGAGGCGGAGCCCGCGAAAATGCTGGCGCTCGCCGCCGAAGCCGTCGCCCGCGCGCTCGCCGCGCGCGGCGTGGAAATCCATCGCATCGGCGCGGGAGGTCCGCTTCGCGTCGCCTGTCATGGCGAGAGTTCGCCCCTCGGCGCCGCGGGGCCGATCGCCGCCTGCCTGCGCCGTCCGGGCGTCGTCGGCATCGCCGGCGACGGGGCGCACCAGATCGCCGTCGCCACGCGCTGGCGCGACGGGACGAACGGCGCCGTCATGGCCTGGCGCGACGCCGTTCTCGGCGCCTTCGACGAGGAAGAGCGGGCCCTTGCCGCGGAAGCGGCCGGGCATATCGGTCTCGCGCTCGAACAGATCGCCGCGCACGAACAGCTTCATGCGCTGTCCTCGACTGATTCCCTGACCGGGCTGCTCAATCGCCGGAGCTTCATGGCGGAACTCTCCCGCCGCTTCGAACGCACGGCCGGCGGCAACGGCGGCGGCGCGTTGGTCTATTGCGATCTCGACAATTTCAAGCAGGTCAACGACACCCACGGCCACGAAAGGGGCGACAAGGCGCTTTGCGAGCTGGCCCGCCTGCTGAAAGTCTCGACGCGCGGCGAAGACCTGGTGGCCAGGCTCGGCGGCGACGAGTTCGCCCTCTGGCTGGAGGGTACGGACGAAGCCGCGGCCGGCGCGCGTGCCGGATTCCTGCTGGATCGGGCGCGCGTCCTTGTGCCCTATTCGGGCGGGGTGGATTGCCCGCTCGGCATTTCGCTCGGCATCGCCGTGGCCGTGCCCGGCTCGGGCGAGACCATGGACGAGCTGATGGCGCGGGCCGACGTCGCCATGTACGCCTCCAAAAAGAAGGGCAAAGGCCGCGCGACGCTGGCCGATCCGCCCGAACCGTCCCGCCCTGCCACGGCGGCCGGACAGGGAGCGCCGCCGTCATGAGCGGGTTTCTGGGACGCATCTTCGGGCGTGCGAACGAAGCCGACGGCGCGCTCGATTATTCGCGCGCGCGCGATCTCGCGCGGCATCCGGATCCCGAGGTCCGTCGCCGGCTGGCCGGCCGCGCCGACGTGCAGGCGGAAATCCTCTATTACCTGGCGGGCGACGCGGCAGACGACGTGCGCCGCGAAATCGCCCGCAACGACGCGACGCCGGCGCATGCCTACAGGATTCTGGCCGAGGATCGCAACGAGGACGTTCGCTGCGACCTGGCCGGGAAGATCGCGCGCCTCGCGCCCGACCTGCCCGCCGACGAGCGCGACAGG
>CAXRES010000164.1:0-4869 GCA_964229575.1 Alphaproteobacteria bacterium | reverse complement strand
ACGTCGAAATGATGCTTTGGGCGGCGACCGTCTTGCTGTTCACGATTCCCGGGCTGCGCGAGATCGCCGCGGAATGCCGGCTGATCGCTTCAGGTGCGGTCGATCGAGGCGGCGCGCAGCAGCGCGAGGATTACCGCGACCGCCGATAGGGACGTCGAATAAAGATAAAGCCCCGCGCCGCCCAGGAACATCGCAGCCATCAAGGCAATGACGGCGGCGCGGCCCTTGTAAAGCAGCGAGGCGAGCGCGGCGATCGTGGCGATGCCGGCGAGGACGAAATTCTGCGCGGCGATGCGGATTGCGTCGCGCAACAGGCACCACCAGGGGCCGGGACTTTCCATGCAGGCGGCGGCGCGGGCGACCGGTTCGATCAGCTCATGGCGGGTGTAGGCGCCTGTCGCCGCGCCGATGGCGGCGACGGCCACCGCCAGGACAGGCATGAGCAGCAGCAGCCGGGTGCGCGGGGCAGCGCTTGCAGGTTCGCCTTGGGGATCGGTGGTCCGGGAAACCGGCATTTGGGGACCAGGTTACGGGTTAACGGGGGCGAGGGCGAGTCTCGCCCGGAACCCGGCGTCAGGCAAGGGGCGGCGTAGCACCGGCCTTTGGGGTCGGCTATCATGCGGCGAACGACGGTCACGGCCGCCCGAGGAGTACAGGTCTCCGGAATGAGCAGTTCAGTTGCAGTCGGCGGCAGCGGGCGCGACTTGCGTCTCGACTTCTTTCGCGGTTTCGCGCTCGTGTGCATTTTCATCGACCACGTGCCGGATCTGCGTCTGGGCGCTTTCACGATCCAGTTCCTCGGCCTGTTCGACGCCGCAGAAGTGTTCATTTTCATTTCCGGCTACACGGCGGGTCTCGTCTACGGACGGGTGCTGCTTGCCGAAGGCGCGTTTGCAGCGACCATGCGGATCTATTACCGCGTCTGGCAGCTGTATGTTGCGCATGTCTTTCTGTTCATGATGTTCATGGCGCTGGTCGGTCATATGGCCGGAGCGCTCGCCAACCCGCTTTACGTCGAGGAGTTCCGCGCGACGGACTTCCTGCGCGAACCGGGCGCCGCGGTCGTGATGGCGCTGACGCTCAGGTTCCAGCCGGCCTTCATGGATATCCTGCCGCTTTACATCGTGCTCCTTGCGGTGCTGCCGCTGTTCATGATCGGCCTGCGCCGCTGGTGGTTCATGGCGCTTGCCTGCTCGTTCGGCATCTGGCTTCTCGTGCAGTCGAACGATGCCCTCAACCTCAGCGCCTATCCGGGTCCCAGCCACAAATGGTTTTTCAATCCATTCGCCTGGCAGTTTCTTTTCCTGTTCGGCGCCTACCTGGGCTGGTCGCGCGAAACCGGGCGGGGCGACTGGCTCAGGAACCGCGCGCTGATATGGGCGGCGGCGATCTTTGCCGGGCTTTGCTTCCTGTTGCGCATCAACTGGACGCTGCATTTCTTCTACGATCCCGTGCCGGCATTCCTGGCGAAACAGTTGTGGCCGGCGCTGAGCAAGACCGACCTGTCGGCGTTACGGCTGCTCAATGTCCTTTGCGCGGCGCTGGTGGTGGCGACCGTGGTGCCGCGAACGGCGCGGTTCCTGGAACGTCGCTGGGCCTGGCCGCTGATCGTGTGCGGGCGCCATTCCCTGCATATTTTCTGTCTCGGGATTCTTCTTTCGGTTACGGGTCACCTGCTGCTCAGCGAATTCGGGACGGGCGTGCTTATGCAGGCATTGGTGACGGTGGGGGGCGTGGCGCTGATGTGCGCCGTAGCCGCGTTGATGGACTGGTTCCCGGGTGGACGGATAGTGCGCCGAGCGAGAGCGCGCCCCGCCGTTCCCGGGCAAGGGGGGAGCAGATGACGATGATGATGTCTTCGCGTGGTCTTTGGACCGCGGCGGGTCTGGCGGCGATCGTCGTTGCCTTGGGTGGCGACGGGAGAGCCTGGGCGCAATTGCCGAAATGCGAGGTGCCCGTAGGCGCCTTCGAATTCGAACCCGCCCTGCCGCGGACGCTGGAGGCGCTTGAAAAAGGCGGGCCGGTGACGATCGTGGCGATCGGCGGCGCCTCGACGCTCGGGCGCGCGGCTCCGCTCGAAAGCCAATCCTGGCCGGCGCGGCTGGCGCAGGAGCTTTCGACTCGCTTCCCCAGGGCCCAGGTGAAATTCATCAATCGGGGCGTGTCGCGCGAGACCGCCCAACAGATGGCGGCGCGGCTTGAACGCGACGCCCTTGCGCACAAGCCCGATCTTGTCATCTGGGAAACGGGAACGACGGATGCCGTGCGCGGGACCGACGTCGATGCCTTCATGGACGTGGTGCAGAACGGCATTGCCCGCCTTTCCGCCGCCAATGTCGAGGTCATGCTGATGAATCCGCAGTTTTCCCGTCGCAGCGAAATGGTGGTCAACTTCAACCGATACATGAGAATCCTCCGGAGCGTCGCCGACATCAGCGATATCCCGCTTTTCCCGCGCCACGAAATCATGCGGTACTGGGCCGACAGGGGCATCTTCGATTTCGCGGTCGCCGGACAGGAGCAGCGCCGGGAGCTTGCCATTCGGGTCTATGCCTGCATCGGTCGCGCCGTGGCCGACATGATCGGCCGCCGGGGGCGGCCGGATGTGCCGGCGGCGGCCACGCCCGGGTCGAAGCCGTGACGGCGGACTTGCGAAGGCGGATTTCCGTTCTTTCGACAATCCTGTTTCTGGCGGCGGCGATTTGCGGCTCAACCGCGCCTGCTGCGGCTGCGCCCAAGGGCATGGAATGTACGGCGCCGCACGACGTCCTCAGGCTCAACTCGCGCTTGCCCAATACCGCGCGCGCCATCCGACGCAACCAGGAACTGGTGATCGTTGCCATTGGTTCGTCGTCCACGGAAGGTGTCGGCGCGTCTTCCCCGGCCAATACCTATCCGGCCCGCCTGGCGCGCGAGCTCGCCACGCACTGGCCGAAGTTGCGCCTGCGCATGATCAACAAGGGCGTCGGCGGCGAAACGGTCACCGAGATGCTCGCGCGGTTTGAGACGGACGTTCTGGCCTACAGGCCCCATCTCGTGATCTGGCAGGCGGGATCGAACGCGCTGCTCACCCAGCAGAATATCGATCTGTACCTGAAGACCTTGCGACAGGGACTCATGCGGCTCAAGACGGCGCGCACCGACGTCATCCTGATGGATCCCCAGTTCGCGCCCAAGGTCATCGCCCAGCAGATGCACCGCAGGGTGATCGGCGCCATGGGGGCCCTGGCCAATGACCTTAACGTAGGCCTGTTTCAGCGCTTCGCCGTGATGAAGTACTGGGTATCGAGCGGCAACACGAAGGTCGAGGACGTGATCTCGCGCGACCGCCTTCACATGAACGATGCGAGCTACGGCTGC
Source organism: Alphaproteobacteria bacterium (assembly GCA_964229575.1). Classification (GTDB taxonomy): domain Bacteria; phylum Pseudomonadota; class Alphaproteobacteria; order SMXQ01; family SMXQ01; genus WHSO01. The sequence continues at coordinate 1,509 of CAXRES010000164.1, read as the reverse complement.
ATCGCGCGCCTGCTGGCCGACTCGATGAGCAAGGCGGCCTATCCCGATGTCGGCCTGACGCCTGCCGATTCGGCGCGCGAGCCGCTCAGCCGATACCGTACAGGGCCGCCGGGTTAGCCCCGATGATCCGGTCGGCGGAGGCCTGGGGGATTTCTCCGCCTTCGCCCAGCCGCCTCAGGGCTTCGATCTCCACCGCGATGTCCTTGTGGCCGTAGTCCGTGCCGATGACCAGGTGTTCATCCCCGAGTTCGTCGAGCAGCCACGGAAGATCGTCGGTTTTCTGGGTGGTGATATAGAAACGGTTTTCGGCGAGAAGATCGCCGATCGCCGGCTTTCCGCGGCCGCTTCGGCGCATCCGCGCTTCGCCCAGCATGTAGGGCACCCATTGCGCGCTCGCCTCGATGAAGGCCCAGCGCAGGCCGGGATAGCGCTTCGGAATCTCGTCGCCCATCAGGTAGAGGAAGGCCCCCATGACGGGAAACTTGAAGATCATGATGCCGAGATCGCGGTTGTAGGAATCGTGGTTCTGAAAGCTGTTGTTGCCGGCGTGGAAGCAGATCGGCAGGTCGAGATCCTGGGCGATTTCCCACAGCGGGTAGAAGTAATGATCGTTGACGAAGCGTTCGCACTCGAAGCCGCGCATGAAAACGCCGCACGCGCCGTTGGCCTTGCAATACTCCAGTTCCGCGCGAACCTTGCCATGGTCGATCAGGGAATAGAGCGGCGGGACGGCGACCCAGCGCAGGCGGTTGTCCGACCGCTTCCAGATGTCGGCGAGCCAGCGGTTGTAGCTGCGCGCGATGGCGAACTCGCAGGCATGATCCTTGGTCGTCGGGCGCAGGAACAGGGTGGGGAACAGCACCTGGACGTCGACCCCCGTCTCGTCCATGTGCCTGAGGCGCGCGCCGATGTCGATCATGTCGCGAACCTCGATCGGCATGTCGGTCGCGACGTTGGTTTTGGTCTGGAAGTGATCGCCGATCTTCCAGTATTCGTTGCGCTGGTTGGAACGGCGCGGCGCGCCGTCGTTGAGATCGCGCACGAAAACCTGCGGCCGGAAATCCTGTTCCTCATCGCGCATGAAGGACCAGGTGCGCGGTGTCTCGATGACATGGGCGTCGGCATCGATGCGGAGCATATCGGTTTCCTCGGGCTTCGTTGTTTTCTGTCCCCCCGCTATCGCGTGGACCGGCGATGGACAGGATCGTTGCGGACTAGGATGCACCAGGCGAGGCAAGGCTGTCATCGGGCTTCTTCCCGGGGGCGGGGCCGGCGCGGCGAGCCCGCTGCCCTGGGCCTTTCCCGGCCTTGTTTACCCTTGCTATCTCCCTTGGGCGGCATCCGGGGGACCGGGGCCATCTCCCGTACTCAAAGAGATGGATGCGGGCCGCGGGCGGAGTCTGATATTGTTTCGCCCAAGGCCGCGGCGGGGGGACAGGGGACCTCGCGCCATAACCAGAGCCGCGTCACGCCCCGAGGGAGGCATTCCAGATGAAGTTCGGGTCTTTC
>CAXRES010000163.1:0-4979 GCA_964229575.1 Alphaproteobacteria bacterium | reverse complement strand
TCGGCGGCTGCCGGACCCGGTTGGTGTCTATGCGAGGCGGTTGCGCGCTATTTCAGAACGCCGGTGCTTTTGAGGAAATCCTCGGTTTCCTTGCCGAAGTCGGCCATGAACTTGACGTACTCGGCATGCGGAATGAAACCGGCCTCAAGGTTGTTCTTGAGGTAGAGTTCCTTGTACTTCGGATCGGCCAGCAGCTTCGGAATCGCGGCTTCCCACGCGGCGATGACTTCCTTCGGCGTGCCCTTGGGGCCGGCCAGCCCGCGGAACTTGACCACGGCCAGGTCGATGCCCTGTTCCCTCAGCGTCGGCAGGTTCGGGAATTGCGCAAGGCGCGACTTGCCGACGACGGCGAGCAGGCGGACCTTGCCGGCTTCGAGCTGCGCCTTCAGCTCCTGCACTTCGCCGACGCCGATGTCGAGGGTGTGATTGAGCACGTTGATCATCATTTCGCCGCCGCCTTCGAAGGTGGCGATGGCGGGCTTCACCCCGGCCTTGGCCTTGAGCTGTTCAAGCACCTGGCGTTCGAGCGAGGCGGGGTTCGCCGCGCCCCACTTGCCCTTGCCGGTCCTGGCGTGGGCGATGACGTCGGCGATCGACTTGAACTTTGAATCCGCGGCCGTGTAGATGACCTCGGGATCGTAGAAGACGTTCACCAGCGGCTCGAGATCCTTGTAGGTCTTGGCCGGCTTGCTCATCAGCGAGGTGTAAACGAAGGTCGGCGTCGTCGCGTAGAAGATGCCGCCGTCGGCCTTGGCCTTGGCCAGCGCCGCCATGGCCTTGGCGCCCGAACCGCCGCGGATGTTCTGAACGGCGAAATTGACGCCCATGACGCGCTGCAGGTGCGGCGCCATTTCGCGCAGGAACACGTCGCTGCCGCCGCCAGGGCTCGAATGGGTGGCGAGGATGACGGTGTCCTTGGGATACTTCTGCTGGGCGAACGCCGCGCCGGCCGCCAGCGCGGTACCGATGGCGAGAGCGGTGACGACCTTGAGGGTTTTGCTCGGCATGAAAGCCTCCATGTTGTGGCGCCGATTCGCGCGAGGGGGGCGGCTCTGCGGCCGCTTCCGGTAAATGACGCCGTCAGTGAAAGCCGCAGGTCGCGGCGGCGGCAGTCCCGGACTTTAAGAGTCCATAGGTGTCGATGAAAATCAAGGCTCGGGCGTCGCCATAATCCGGGTGGCGCCGGCAACTCCAGCCGCTACAATGCCTTGGATAAATGCCTGAATGGCCGTGTGGGTATTAGGGAGACGATCATGTCCGAAGCCTTGAGCAAGGCCGCGAGCCCCGGGATATATCATTCCGACAATATCCGGCACTTCAGCCGCCTCGACCTCGGCGGCGCGGGGCAGGTGACGATCAAGGGGAACTACGCCTATCTCGGCTACATGTACGGGCCGGAAGGAACCTCGATCGTCGACATTTCCGATCCGAAGCGCCCCAGGGTGCTGTCCACGATCATGCTCGACGTGCCCGGCTCCCATTCGCACAAGGTGCGCGTGGTGCAGGACGACATCATGATCGTCAACAGCGAGCTGCGCGGGCCGACCTCGGGCCCCTACGAGGACGGCGGGTTCCGCATCTACGACGTCAAGGACAAGACCAACCCGAAGCTGATCCACTTCGAAAAGACTTACGGCAAGGGCGTGCATCGTTTCGACTGCGACGATACCTACGCCTACATATCGACCGAAATGCCGGGCTTCGTCGGCAACATCCTCGTCATCTACGACATCCGCAATCCGGCCAGGCCGGTGGAGGTCTCGCGCTGGTGGATGCCCGGGCAGAACGTCGCCGGCGGGGAGACGCCCAATCCCAAGAAGAAAAATCATCGCCTGCACCACGCCATGCGCTCGGGCGACAGGTTGTACGCGGGCTGCTGGATGTCGGGATTCGCCATCATCGATGTGAGCGACATCCGCCACCCGAAGACGCTCTGCCTGCATGACGTGCATCCCCCGGCGCTGGAGCCGAGCCACACGCTGCTCAAGGTGCCCTTCCCGGTGAAGGGGCGCGAGATCGCGCTGGCCACCGACGAGGAACGCTCGGACCGCAGGGGCGACGATGGCAAGCCGCATGCGCCGCTCTATGTCTTCGACGTCACCGATCCCACCAGCATGAAGAAACTCGCCGAATATCATGTACCCGAGGCGGGCATGCCCTATCGCGGGCCGGGCGTGCGCTTCGGCGCCCATCAGTTCCGCGAGGAAATGACCGATACCCGCGCCTTCGTCACCTGGTTCGCGGCGGGCCTGCGCATCATCGATATCGCCGACCCGGCCAATCCGCGGGAAGCGGGCTATTTCATTCCGGAACCGGGCCGCGGCAAGAACGCGCCGCAGACCAACGACGTCGAAATGGACCACCGCGGGCTGCTCTACATCACCGACAAGGCGCGCGGCTTCGACGTCATCGAATTCGACGGCTGATCAACGGCCGCGCAACCATCCAATCGGGAGGACATGATGGCGACACCGGCGGCGCTCGAAGGACGCAAGCACAATTCCCTGAGGGGGCGGGTCAGCGATGCGGAATGGGAAACCCGCGTCGCGCTGGCGGCGGGCTGCCGCATCATGCAGCGCTTCGGCTGGAACAATTCCATCCGCAATCATTTCACCGCGCGCGTGCCCGATGAACCGGACAGGTTCCTGATGAACCCGCGCGGGCTGACCTGGGCGGAAATCACCGCGTCGGACTTCCTCAAGGTCGATTTCAACGGCAAGTGCTACACCGAAAGCCCGTATATCCCGGGGCCTGCGGGGCTTTCCTTCCACGGCGCCGTGCTCAAGGCCAATCCCGACCGCAACTGCTCGATCCACCTGCACGAGCAGGACTCGGTGGTGGTCTCTGGCATGAAGCAGGGCCTGATCTTCACCACCCAGGACGCGCTCATCCTCTACAACCAGATCGGCTATCACGAGTTCGAGGGACTGGCCGAGGAGGCCGAGGAAGGCCCGAAGATCGCCCGCGAGCTTGGCGAGCGCATCGCCATGATCATGTGGAACCACGGCACGCTGGTTTGCACCAGGAGCATTCATGAGGGCTTCTATTACACCCACCGCCTGGTCGAGGCCTGCCAGAACCAGGTCAAGCTGATGTCGACGGGGGCGGATATCCGCCATGTGCCCAAAGAAGTGTGCGAGCACACCCATGCCCAGTTCAAGAAGCGCTATTCCACCGGCAAGCTGGTGCTCGGCAAGGACGACTGGGACGCCTATGTGCGGGCCCAGGACCGCATCGATCCGTCCTACCGGCTGTAGCCCGCCGCGGCTTTCGGGGCGAGGGCGCGGGGTATCCCGTTCCTTCGTTTCCTTGCGCTTTCGCGAATTTTCTTGCTTTTACCCCGATTCGTGACCATATGTGCCCAGCGATGGCCGGATTGGCCGTCCGCCGCGCCCGCCGTTTCGTTCATGATCGAACGTTCAGGATGAACTTGGGGACGCGCGGCTCATGTGGTCCCGAAGGCCGCTCAGGCTTCGTGTTTGAAGTTTCCCGTTTCCGGGCCACCCGAACCACCGACTTCTTCCAATAGAGCGTGGAACAAGTAAGAAAGCGCCGGTTGCGCGCGCCCTCTGGCGACGTGTGCCCGGCCGGAAAGACCGTACTTTGAATCTCCGTAACGCCTTTGCAGACCTCGGCATCAACGAAACCCTGTGCCGGGCTCTCGACAAGAAAAATTTCGTCCAGCCCACCCCGATCCAGACCAAGGCCATTCCCGTGGTGCTGTCGGGCCGTGACGTGCTCGGCATCGCCCAGACCGGCACCGGCAAGACGGCGGCCTTCGCGCTGCCGCTGCTGCAGCACCTGGGCAGCCCGGCCAAGCAGGGCCCGCGCGCCCTCGTCCTCGCGCCGACGCGCGAACTCGCCATCCAGATCGACAACGACATCGCCTCGTTTTCAGACAACAGCGGGCTGCGCCACGCGGTGATCTTCGGCGGCGTGTCCCAGTTCGGCCAGGAAAAGACCCTGCGCCGCGGCGCCGATGTCATCGTCGCCACGCCGGGACGCCTCCTCGACCTGATGGATCAGGGCATCGTCCGCCTGCAGAACGTGTCCTGCCTGGTGCTGGATGAAGCCGACCGCATGCTCGACATGGGCTTCATCCGCGACATCCGCAGGATCCTCGCCAAGGTGCCCTCGAAGCGCCAGACGCTGCTGTTCTCCGCCACCATGCAGGGCGAAGTGGCGAAGCTCGCCGCAGACATCCTGAACGAGCCGGTGCGCATCGACATCGCGCCGGAGGCGCCGACGGTCGAGCGCATCGAGCAGAAGGTCTATCACGTCACGGACGGCGCCTCGAAGCCGGGCCTGCTTACGCGCCTGCTTCAGGACCCGGCCATGAGCCGCGTCATCCTGTTCACCCGCACCAAGCACCGCGCCAACGCGGTGACGGCGACGCTCGAAAAGAAGGGCATCGCGGCCGAGGCCATCCACGGCAACAAGTCCCAGGGCGCGCGCCAGCGCGCGCTCGAGAACTTCCGCTCGGGCCGCGCCCGGGTGCTGGTCGCAACCGACATCGCCGCCCGCGGCATCGACGTGGCGGGCATCACCCATGTCGTCAACTACGACATCCCGGTCGAGCCCGAAAGCTACGTCCATCGCATCGGCCGCACGGCGCGCAATCTGGCCGAGGGCATCGCGCTGTCGTTCTGCGACGGAAGCGAATACGGCTCGCTACGCGACATCGAAAGGCTGATCCGCCGCACCATCGACGTCGCCGAGGGCACGCCGCCTGCGCGCGTCGTCAAGGCGGCGCAGCCCAAGCGCGGCGGCAACGGCAACCGGCAAGGTCAGGGGCATGGCTACGGGCACAGCGCCCAGGGCAAGGGGCCGGGCAACGGTGGCGGCGCGACACCGAACGGGGCTGATCGCCGAGCCACGTTTAACCAGAATACGTGGATTCATTTCTACTGGATCTGGCACGCGAACGGGATGCTCTTGCGCGGCCTCGCCTCCGAGAAGCCGCCGACGGTTGGACCGAA
>CAXRES010000162.1:0-15673 GCA_964229575.1 Alphaproteobacteria bacterium | reverse complement strand
ACGTCGCCAAGGCCGACGGGCTCGCCATCTACCAGCTGGCCAGCGGCCATTACATCCAGCAGCTCACCGGATCGAAGGCGGTGCAGTTCGACATCAGCAAGATGCCGATCCTCGGCGCCTGGACGCGCAGCCAGTACGCGCTGATCGTCCGGACCGACAAGTTCAAGTCGATCGAGGACATGCGCAAGTCGAAGACGCCGGTCAACATCGCGACCTCGGGCATCGGCACGGGGACGTATCTCTACACCATCGTCTGGCAGAAGGCGCTCGGGATCAATTTCCGCCTGATCACCGGCTATGACAGCGCGGAACAGGATCTCGCGCTCGAACGCGGCGAGGTCGACGCGCGCACCAATTCCGCCCGCGGCGCCAAGAAGGGCCATCCCGAATGGTTCCAGAAGGACCAGATGCGGGTTCTGGCCGTCGGCGGGCCGGAGCGCGATCCCCTGGTGCCGGAGGCGCGCACGGTCAAGGAGATCAACCCCAATCCCGGCGCCTTTTTCGAAGCGGTCAATGAAGGCCTGTCTGTGGCCCGGCCCTATGCCCTGTCGCCCGGAACGCCGGCCGAGAACATGAAGGTCCTGCGCGGTGCCTGGGCGAAGATGCTGGCCGACAAGGCCTTCCTCGACGAGGTCGAGAAACGCGGATGGGACTTCGTGCCCACGTCCTACGACCGTCTGGAAAGTTTCTACAGCAAGGTGATCAAGGAAACGCCGCCCGAGGTGGTCACCGAGCTCAAAGCCATCTTCCCTTAGGCGGGCGCCCCCCGCAGGGAAGATTTTGGGGCGCGGCTCCGGCCGCGCCCCCTTTTTATTCATTGCCGGCAAACGTGCTAGGCTGGCGGCGTGCCGCGCGGTCTCGATGCAGGCGGTCTCGATGCACGCGTTCCCGATGGAGGACCGACATGCCCGCGATTTCCAAGGCCCAGCAGCGCGCCGCCGGGATGGCGCTCGCCGCCAGGCGCGGCGAGATCGACCCGCGCAAGCTCAAGGGTGCCGCCCGCGACATGTACGCGACGATGACCGAACAGCAGCTTCACGACTACGCGGCGACCGCCAGCAAGCGCCTGCCCGAGCACCGCGCGGGAAAGCGTCCTCGGGCCTCTTAACCGGCCCTTCAAAGCCTGTTACCTTGCGGGCAACCAACACGCCTTCAGGGGGACGCACATGACCGCAAGCGACATTCATCCCGATTCCGGCTGCCGTTTGCCGCTGGTGAAGCGCGAGGACCTAGACGAGGCGGGCAGGAAGGTCTTCGATCATCACGTCGCGCCGGGCACCGATTCCCTCGCCGGCCTGCAGGGGCCGGGCGGCGTGCGGCTGCACAGCCCGACGCTGTCGGCGCTCCTGCGCCCGGTCGCCAAATATCTGCGCTTCGATACGGGCCTGTCGCACAAGCATCGCGAGATCGCCATCCTGATCACCGCGCGCGAGATGGATTCGCGCTTCGAATGGGCGGCGCATGAGCCCGAAGGCCTGCGCCGGGGCGTCAGCCAGTCGACCATCGACATCATCAAGTACCGCAGGCCGACGACCGGCCTGCCGGAGGACGAGGCGATCATCATCGACCTCGGGCGCGAGGCGATGGGCAGGCACAAGGTGTCGTCCGAAACCTACCGGCGCGCCATCAGTCAGTTCGGGGCGAAGCAGCTCGTCGACCTGATGGGCCTGATCGGCAACTACATGGCGACGGCGACGCTGCTGTGCGTGTTCGACAACCAGCCGCCCAAGGATGCGCCGGTCCTGCCGGTCCCGTGACGCCAGGGCGATCCGTCTTGGCCGCGCTCTTTGCAAAAGCCGTCATCGCCCTTCCCCGGCGCTTGTCCGGGGGATCATCCGGGCGATCCACTGGATGCCCCGGACGAGCCGGGGCATGACGAGGGGTGGCGGATAGCGCGTTACAGCGTCGGTTCGGGCGCGCAACGCGCTAGACGTCGGGCCGCTTGTAGGTCAGGTTGGGCCCGCCCTTCTGGGATTTCAGGTAGTTTTCCACGTCGCCCGTCGGATCAACGGCGCGGCGCAGGCGCTGGCCGACCAGCTGGTCGAGCTGAATGGCCTGGCTCAGGCTCAGATCGCGGCCCATCTGCACGGTGATCTTCGCGTGTTCGAGCGGCGCGAGATGCCGCGAGGCGATGGCGCGGGCGGTTTCGATCGTCGTCGCTTCCAGATCGGCCGCGGGCACGACATGGGAAACGATGCCGAGGCGTTCCGCCTCAATCCCCGAAACGTTGCGCCCGACCATCTGCATCCAGACGACCTTCTTCACCGGCACGCCGCCGTGCAGCAAGGTGCTGGTCACGAGCTGCCCGAAGGAGCCGCGCAGAACCTCGGGCATGCCGAACTGTGCGTCCTCGGCGGCGATCACCAGGTCGTGGCAGTTCATGATGCCGAGCGCGCCGCCCAGGCAATAGCCGTGCACCTGCGCCATCATCACGCGCGGAAAGGCGCGGAGCGCTTCGGCCAGCGCCACCGTCGGCGTCGGGCGGTCCCAGTCGCGCGGGGTGGCGTTCGCTTCCTTGAGAAAATAGAGATCGAGGCCCGAGGAAAACAGCGTGCCCGCGCCGCGGGTGATGACGACCTTGAGTTCGCGGTCGCCGCGCACGATTTCGAGGGATTCGAAGAAGGCCTCGACCATCGCCTCGTTCCAGGCGTTGCGCTTTTCCGGGCGATTGAGCGTGATGCGCGCCACGCCCGCGTCCGCCAGCCGGTCGAGGATCAGTTCCGGCCACTGTTTCAGGATTTGCCAGTTTTCGCTCATGATCGTCCCCGTCGTCTTACGGCGCCGCCTGCCCGCCGGTGCCGGGCACCGGGGCGAGCGTCGTTTCGTGGAACAGGTCTTCGGGCCTGAGGCCGGGCTCGGTCAGGTGCTGTTCCGCCGAATAGCGGATCAGCCTTTCCAGCACCTCGCGGTTCCTGGTGAAGCCGTAGGGCCAGTAGTCCTTGCCCATGCTGGCTTCCGTCGCCTCGACCTCGGCTTGCAGCCAGGGCAAGGTGGAAGTGGCGACGGTGCGGAACTTCAGGTCCTCGATGGCGATGTCCTTGGCCCGGGCGAAGGCCTTGGAAAGGGCGAGCGGCAGCCACGGATATTTTTCGACCAGCGCCTTCTTCACGGCGACCAGGTGCATCACCGGGAACAGGCCGGTGCGCTTGTAGTAGGCCTGCTCCTCGCTCCGGTAATCGGGCCACATGCGCGCCACGTTGGGCGCGCCGCGCTTGAAGCAGCTGGGATCGTGCGGGCTCATCAGCGCGTCGATCTCGCCCTTCTCCAGCATGTCCGACAACGTGCGGTTGCCGATCGAGGCGTAGTCGTATTTGGGCGGCAGCCTGATCGGCGTGCGTTCCTCGCGGCCCGGCACTTCAAGCCCGCCGGTGCGCCACTTCATCTCCCAGGATTCGACGCCGTGATCGTCCTTCAGCAATCCGCGCAGCCATACCGCGGCGGTGAGCTGGTATTCGGGGCAGCCCACGGTCTTGCCCCTGAGGTCGGCCGGCGACCTGATGCCGCGGTCGGTGCGGACGAACAGGTTGTTGTGGCGGAAACTGCGCGACAGGAACACGGGGATCGCCGTGTAGGGCGAAATGCCCTGCTGCAATTGCAGCATGTAGCTCGAAATCGACAGTTCGGTCACGTCGAACTCGGCATAGCGCATGGCGCGGAAGAACAGTTCCGCCGGCTGGATCTTCAGGTAGGTGATCTTGCAGCCGTCGACCCTGACGCGGCCGTCGGCGATGGGCCGGGTGCGGTCGTAATCGCCGCCGGCGATGGTGAGGTCGATGTCGCTCATGGCTCCCCCGGGAATTTTCTTGGCTTTGGCGCCCCGCAGGCGCCGCTTTTACGCCGCTTATCCTAGCCGCTCGGCCCCGGCCGGTCGCGGCGAATTTTCGCCCCTTGGCGTCCTGCGCGGGCGTGATAGAAAAAAGACGCGGCGGGCACGGACAAGACCCGCCCGTGGGGGAGAGATGCGGGATTTCGATTACATCATCGTCGGCGCCGGTTCGGCCGGATGCGTTCTGGCGCTCAGGCTTTCCGAAGGCGAGCCCGACGCGAAGATTCTCGTGCTGGAAGCGGGCGGACGGGACATCGACCCGCTGATCCACGTGCCGCTCGGCATCGGCGTGATGCACGAACGGCGCAGCCACGACTGGGGCTACGACACCGAGCCCGAACCCGGACTCGGCGGCCGTTCCATCGAAGCCATGCGCGGCAAGGTCGTCGGCGGATCGAGCGCCATCAACCACATGAGCTGGGTGCGCGGCAATCGCGGCGATTACGACCGCTGGGCGGGCATGGGCCTCTCCGGCTGGTCGTATCGCGAGGTGCTGCCCTATTTCCGCCGCTCCGAGACCTGGGAGCGCGGCGCCGATGCCTGGCGCGGCGGCGACGGGCCGATCCACGTCCAGGCCTCGCGATCCGACGATCCGATCTTCGATGCCTACCGCGCCGCGGCCGAGGCGCAGGGCTACGCCTTCACCAGCGACCACAACGGCGAACGCCAGGACGGCGTCAGCCGAAGCCAGTCCTGCATCTGGCGCGGGCGGCGCCAGTCGGCGGCGGTGTCCTACCTGCGCCCGGCGCTGGCGCGCGGCAACGTGACGCTGATCACCCGTGCGCTTGCCACGCGCATCGTGCTGGACGGCGCGCGGGCCACCGGCGTCGTCTATCGCCGGCGCGGGCGCGAACGGACGGCGCATGCGTCGCGCGAGGTCATCCTTTCGGGCGGCGTGTTCAATTCGCCGCAGCTCCTGATGCTGTCGGGCATCGGCCCGGCCGATCATTTGCAGTCCGTCGGCATCCGCCCGGCCCATGATCTGCCCGGCGTGGGCGGCAACCTGCAGGACCACATCGGCGTCGTCATCGGCGCCGATCGGACGGAGCGCGGCCCCTTCGTGCGCGAGCTGCGCGCCGACCGCATGCCGGTCAGCGTCTTGCGCGCCTATCTGTTCGGCACCGGCCCGGCGACGGTGCTGCCGAGCGGCCTGCACGGCTATATCCGCACGCGGGGCGATCTCGACGCGCCCGACATCCAGTTCATCTTCCGCGGGGTTTCGGCGGCGCCGCACCTGTGGTTCCCCGGCATCCGCGCGCCCGAGCCCGACAGTTGCGGCGTGCGCCCCATCCTGCTCCATCCGAAAAGCCGCGGCACGGTGCGCCTCGCTTCCGACCGGCCCGAAGACCTCGCTCTCGTCCGTCAGAACTTCTTCGCCGAGCCCGAAGACCTGGAGCGCCTGCGCGAAGGCGTGCGCCGCGCGCGCGCCCTGATGGCGGAGTCCGCGATGGACCGCTTCCGCGGGCGCGAAACGGCGCCCGGCGAAAAGCGCCAGTCGGCGGTGGAGATCGACGGCTGGATCAGGGCCAAGGCGCTCACCGCGCACCATCCGTCCTGCACCTGCCCGATGGGCACGGGCGAAGACGCCGTGCTCGACACGCAGTTGCGCGTGCGCGGGCTCGAGTCCCTGCGCGTGATCGACGCCGCCGCCATGCCCGACCTGGTGTCGGGCAACATCAATGCCTGCGTCATCATGCTGGCCGAAAAGGGCGCCGACATGGTGCTCGGCCGCCCGCCGCTGCCGGCCGCGCCCGTCTAGACCTTGAAGACGCTGCGCGTTTCCGGGGCGAACAGGTCTTCGGGCAACATCCGCCGCCGGGCGATGCCCTGCTCGAAGCACCACTTGAGGTAGACTTCCAGCGTGCGGCGGTTCTCCTCGATGCCGTAGGGGAAGAAATCCTTGCCGAGCAGGGCGCGGGTTTCCTCGGCGTAATCGGCGATCCAGGGCACGAACAGGCGCGAGGCCTGGCGGTCGAAGATGCGCGCCAGGCTGGCTTGCCGCGCCGCGCTGAACGCCTTGTAGAGATTTTGGGCGATCCACGGGTTGCGCTCGTAGACGTCGCGGCGGATCGCCACCGTGTGCATGATGGGAAAGACGCCGGTGCGCCGGAAATAGTCGCTTTCCACCGCGCGCGCGTCGGCAAACAGCGGCCTGATCATGGCATAGGCGCCCTCGATCCCGGCGGGCGGACGGGCGGAGAAAACCGCATCCACGGTTCCCTCGCGCAGCATGTCGCGCAGCGACCGGCCCTGTTCGGCCACCAGCCTGATGCCCTTTGGCAGTTCGAGCGCCACCTGTTCGCGCCGCCCGGCCTCGTTGAGCCCGGCCTGAACCCAGGTCACGCCCGACAGCGGAATGCCGAGTTCGTCGGTCATCCAGCCGCGCGTGTAGATCGCCGCCGTCTGCGCCCATTCGGGCACGCCGATGCGCTTGCCTGCGAGGTCCGCGCCGGTCTTCACCGGGCCGTTCGCATTCACGTAGACGGAGGCGAGGCGGAACATGCGCGAGGTGAACACCGGCAGGCCGATGATGTCGGGAGATTCGCCCGACATGATCGAGACGAACTTGGCGAAAGACATCTCCGAGACGTCCCACTCCCGATAGTGGGTGAAGCGGTAGAAGGTCTCCTCGATCGGGTAGATCTGGTGGTTGAGCGTGATGCCGTCGACCGCCACGCGCCCGAGGGCGATGTCGCGCACATGGTCGTAGTCGGCCGTCGCCAGGTTGAGGTGAAGTTTCGTCACGCTCATGGCGTCCACCTATTCCGCATAGCCCGGCGTCACGGCGACGTCGAGCAGCACGCGCTTGCCGGCGAGCACGTCGGCCGCGGCCGCCTCCAGCGCGGCGCGCAGCTCCGCCGCATCACCGACGCGCAGGCCCTCGAAGCCGAAGGCCGCGGCCAGATGCAGCTGGTCGACGGCGGGGCCGGTCATGAACTGGCCGATCCACTTGTTCTCGCGCGGGCGGCCGCGCTTGACCGCGACCTGGTCCTGGTGAACCACGTCGTTGAAATAGGCCTGGTTGTTGGCGATCACGACGAGCAGCGGAATGTCCATGTGCGAGGCCGTCCACAGGGCATTCGCCCCCATGGCGAAATCGCCGTCGCCGACGAGCGCCACCGGCAGGCGTCCCGTGCCCTTGAGCGCGAGCGCCGCACCCACTGCGATGCCCGGTCCCGCGCCGATGCCGGCGCCGCCGTTCGAGCCGAAAAAGTCGAGCGGCCCGTCGATACCCACACAGTCGCCGGGCCAGCCGAGCGGCATGGAAATCAGGCTCACGTCGTCGCGGGCATCGCGGAAGGCGCGCCAGATCAGCGCCATGTCGCGCAGCGCCATCTTGCCGCTCCTGATCGGCTCCTTCCTGTCGGGGTTCCTGTTTTCGATCCTGAGGCCCGGCGGGCGAGGCCTGACGGCCCCGCGGCGGGCAAGTTCTTCCAGAAGCTGGGCGACGAAGGCATCGGCGGTGGCCAGCACGCGCAGATCCGCCACCGGCAGGATGTGATAGTCCATCGACCAGCCGCGGTGGACGTACTGGTCGACCGAGACATGCACGACCTTGGCCGGCACCTGGTCAGGCCCGCCCGCGCGCTTGACCCAGCCGCCCAGGTCCATCCAGTCGAGGCTGAGGATGGCGTCGGCCTGCCTGAAGGCGTCCATGTGCTGGTCGCGCGGGTGGAAGCGCGGCTCCAGCACATGCAGCGGATGGTCGGACGGGAAGGCCGCCGAGTTGTGCAGGTCCGTCACGACGAACGCGCCCAGCGCCTCGGCCAGCTTCACGCGGTTGTCGAAGGCATCCTGGTCGCGCGATCCGCGCCCGGCCATGATCAGCGGGCGCCGGGCGGCGAGCAGGATGTCGGCCACCTCGCGCACCTCGTCGGCGCGCGCGCCGGCGGCCCGTGCCGGCGCGAAGCGGGCGGGGTCGGGGAAGGAAATGTCCTTTTCGATCTTCGCTTCCTGCAATTCCTCGTCGAGGCAGATGTAGGTCGGCCCCATCGGCGCGGTGCGCGCGATCTGGTTGGCGCGCAGGATCGATTCGAGCGCGGCCGGCACCGAGCGCGGGCTGTCGTCCCACTTGGTGTAGTCGCGCACGATGGCGCCCTGGTCGGCGGAGGTATGGATCCACTCGATCCACGGGCGGCGCTTGTCGGCGTCGTGCGGGCCGTTGGCGCCGAAGATGATCATCGGCTTGCGGTCGCACCAGGCGTTGAACACCGCCATGCAGGCGTGCATCAGGCCGACGTTGGTGTGCAGCGCCACCGCCATCGGCCGGTCGGTCACCTTGGCGTAGCCGTGCGCGATGGCCACCGCGTGTTCCTCGTGCAGGCAGACCAGCATCTGCGGGTTCGTGTTGCCGAGGTAGTTGACCACCGAATCGTGGAAGCCGCGGTAGCTGGCGCCGGGCACCAGCGCCATGTACCTGAGGTCCAGCCGGCGGATCATCTCGGCCACCGCGTCGGAATTCCATTCCATGCGCGGGTTGCCGATGTCGGCGGGGCGGTCGATGGCGTCGAGGCGCGCGGTGCCGGGACGGTTGGCGGGTGTGCGGGAAGCCACGGGTTCTCTCTCCTATTATGCTGAAGACGAAGGCGTCATGCGACGGCGGCGAGAAATTCGCCGATCGCGCGGCTGAAGGCGACGGGTTGTTCGAGGTGCGACATGTGCGCCGCATCGGCGATCACCTCGTGGCGGGCGCCCTTGATGCGCGCCGCCATGTCCGCCATCAGGGCGGGCGGGGCGGGCGGGTCGAAGGCCCCGCCGAGGGCGAGCACGGGACAGCGGATCGCGGAAAGTCTGTCGATGGCGTCGATGCCCTGCAGGGCGCGCGCCCCGGCGACATAGCCGTCGACCGAAGTGGCGCCGATCATCTCGCGCACGCGCGCGAGTTCGGGCGGATTTTTCCTGTGAAAGGCGGCGGTGAACCAGCGCTCCACCGTGGGCGCGACCAGTGCCGCCATGCCCTTGTCGAGCGCCAGCGCGATGCGCGGCTCCCACGCAGCCCTGAAATCATCCGTCGCGGTGTGGCGGCAGTCACAGGCGGCGAGCGAGAGCACGCGCCCGGGGTAACGCGCGGCAAGTTCGAGCCCGGTGGTGCCGCCGAGCGACAGGCCGACGACGTGGGAGGCTTCGATGCCGAGCGCGTCCCAGATGCCGACCACGTCGGCGGCGAGCGCCGCCATGTCGCAGGGGCCAGGCACGGGCGGCGTATGCCCATGGCCACGGGTGTCATAGCGCAAGATGCGGAAATCGCGGCTCAAGAGGGTCGCCTGAGCATCCCAAAGGCCGATATCCGTGGCGTGGGAGTTGCTGAAGGTGAGCCACGGCGCACCGGCGCGCGCGCCGTCGATGCGCGCGTTGAACGCGGTGCCGCGAACGCTTACGGCGCGGACATCGGCGCCGCGGTCGGCGGCCTGGTCCATCTGCAATCGGCCTCCCTGTCTTCGGCGCGTCACCGCCGCCCCAGTCAACATATTGAAAAATATTGATTTTTAAGGGATCAATTCGGGTTGACCCTGATACCGGGATGCTAGCATATTGCCGACGATACAATAATACGTCGGTTGTACCGGCCGGCAATCTTTCCAAAAACACCGGAGAGCAGCATGAACATCGTCGGGCGTTTCCGTGCAGCGGCCCTCATCGTTCCCTTCATCGCCGGCATTGCCGGCGCAGCCGAAGCGCAGGACTTCAGCGGCAAGAACGTCCGCATCGTGGTCGGTTCTTCGGCCGGCGGCGGCTTCGACGCCTTCGGGCGGCTGGCCGGGCGCAACCTGGGCCAGTATCTGCCGGGCAAGCCGAGCGTCATCGTCAGCAATCTGCCCGGCGCGGGCTCGATGAAGTCGGTGCAGTCGCTCAAGGCCCAGCCGGCGGACGGGACGTACATCGTTGCCTTCAATCCGGGCCAGATACTGAATGCGATCGTCGTGCCGGAAAAGGTCAAGTTCAGGTTCACCGACGTGAGCTTCGTCGGTTCCATGACGGCCGATGCGCGCGTCTGCTATGCGTGGCATACCAACGGCGTCAAGACGATCGACGATCTTCTGAAGCGCAAGCAGTTCGCCACCGGCCATACCGGCAAGGACGCTTCCAATTACATCGATGCCGCGATTCTCAAGAACGTCTTCGGCGCGCCCCTCAAGCAGATCGTCGGCTATCCCGGCTCGGCCGAACAGCGCATGGGCGTGGAGCGCGGCGAGCTTGATGGCGATTGCGGAGGCTACGAAGGCATTCCCGACGACTGGATCAAGGGCAAGAAGGTCAACATCTTCATCCGCATCTCCAGCGTCAAGTTGCCGGGGCTCGAAAACGTTCCGTTCGCCGGCGACCTGGTGACGGGGGAAAAGAGGCAGATCGTCAACTTGTTGACCAGTCACAGCGAAATCTTCCGTCCGATGATCGTCTCGAAGGCCACGCCGGCCGACAGGCTGGCCGTTTTGCGCAAGGCGATGTGGGACATGGTCAACGGCAAGCCCTTCCTCGACGACGCCAGGCGGTCGGGCCGCACGGTGATTTCGCCGCTCCGGGGCGAGGACGTCGAAAAAATGATCGCGGACCTTTACAAGACGCCGGCCAAGCTGGTCGCCGAGGCGGCCAGGGCGGTTCAGTGATCGTTTCACCGAAAGCAGGAGACCAGGCATGACTCTCGTCAGAACGCTGATCGCATCCACGGCCATCGCGGCCGCTGCGGCGTTTGCCGCAGGCGCCGCCGTGGCGCAGGAAAAGAGTTTCACCGGCGGCAAGCAGATGCGCATCGTCGTCGGCTCCTCGGCCGGGGCAGGCTTCGATGCCTTCGGCCGCATGGTCGGCCGGCACCTCGGCGAACACATCCCCGGCAAGCCTTCGGTGGTCGTCAGCAACATGCCGGGCGCCGGCTCGCTCAAGGCGGTGCAGTCGCTCAGGGCGCAATCGACCGACGGCACCTACATGGTGCTGTTCAATCCCGGCATCGTGCTGGGCGCGCTGCTGACGCCGGAAAAGGTCAAGGTCGACTTCGCCAAGGACGTGCATTTCATCGGCAGCGCCACGGCCGATGCCCGCGTCTGCCACGCCTGGCACACCACCGGCGTGAAGACCTTTCAGGACCTCCTCAAGAGGAGCCAGTTCGCCACCGGCCACACCGGCACCAGCGCCTCGACCTACCTCGACGCGGCGATCCTGAAGAACGTCTTCGGCGCCAAGATCAAGCAGATCGTCGGCTACCCCGGCGCGACCGAGCAGCGCCTCGCGGTCGAGCGCGGCGAACTCGACGGCGACTGCGGCACCTGGGAAAGCGTGCCGCCGCACTGGATCAAGGAAGGCAAGAGCACGATCTTCGTCCGCATCTCCAAGGTCAACGTGCCCGAACTGAAGGGCATCCCGCACATCAGCGAGTTCGCCAATGCGGAGCAGAGGCAGATCATCGACCTGGTGACGACCCACAACCTGATATTCCGCCCCTTCATCGTTTCCAGCGGGGTGGCGATGGACAAGGTCGCGGTGCTGCGGGAGAGCTTCTGGAAGACGATCCACAGCAAGCCGTTCATCGATGAATCGATCAAGTCCAAGCGCGGCGTCATCGACCCCATGCGCGGCGAGGATGTCGCCAAGATGGTGGAAAGGCTCTATGCCACGCCCAAGAACCTGATTCCCAAGGCAGCCGCGGCGATCAAGTAGACGGCGGCGCTGATTCCGATGGAGGGCCGGGCGTACCCGGCCCTCTTTTTTGCGCCGATGCCTGCTATAACCGGGGCAACAGGGAGGACCACATGGCCGAGGCCAAGGACATTCCGGGACTGCTGGGGGCGGCGATGAAGCGCCGACTGGCCGATGGCGCGCTCACGCTCTGCGCCACGGTGCGCTTTTCCCGCACGGTGGAAATCGCCCAGATCGTCAAGCTCGCGGGATACGACGCGCTCTACTGCGACCTCGAACATTCGACCCTGTCGCTCGACCATGTCGCGCAAATCGCGCAGGCGGCGGCGCTCGCCGGCATCGTGCCGATGGCGCGCGTGCCGTCGCACGACCACGACTGGATCAGCCGTGTGCTCGACGGCGGCTGCCACGGCGTCATCGTGCCCCATGTCGATGATGCGAAAGCCGCCGAGGCCTGCGTGCGCGCCTGCCGCTACCCGCCGCTGGGCGCCCGCTCGCTTGCTGGCTACGGGCCCTTGGCCGGACTAACGGTGGGCATCGAGGACTCCTATCGCCTGATCAACGGCAACACGGTGCTGGTCTGCATGCTGGAGAGCCCCGAGGCCGTCGCCAACGCCGGACAGATCGCGGCCGTCGAAGGCGTCGATATGCTGCTGATCGGCACCAACGACCTGTGCGCCGAGATGGGCATCCCCGGCCAGCTCGATCATCCCAGGGTGATCGACGCCTATGCCCGCGCGGCGGAAGCCTGCAAGAAGCACGGCAAGGCTTTGGGCATCGGCGGCATCAAGGAAGGTCCGGTGCTGGAGCGGATCATCGGGATGGGCGGGCGTTTCCTGATGGGCCGCGTCGACGGCGTGCTGCTGCAACAGGCGGCGAGCGCGGAAGTCGCCGGCCTGCGGAAACTGGTGAAATAGGATTCAGTGACCGAGCGTGGGGTGCAGGGTCTTGTCCGGCGCCACGCCGTCGATCAGCACGAAGGCCAGCCGGCAGGTCGCGTCCGAACGGTTTTCCCAGCCATGCCAGGTGCCCTTCTGGATCAGGATGTCGCCCTGTTTCAGCTTCACTTCCGCCCCGTCATCCATCTTCATGAAGCATTCGCCTTCCAGCACGATGCAGTAATCGACCGTGTCCGTGCGGTGCATGAAGGCGGGCTTGTGCGGCACCAGTTGAAGGATCCGCAGCACCGTGCCGTGCCGGGGCGGCGGCAGCGGCCGGTCCTTCGCCGCGGGGTCGTCCGTCACGTTGGGATCGGCGGGCGTGCCGTCGGTCGCCCACATGACGCAGCCCGAATGGCCCGACGGCATGACCTTGACGTTGCTCATCATCGCGTCCTGTTCGACGACGGCCTTGCCGTCCTTGTCGTGGCCGATGACGACGCGGCGGATTTCCATGGTGCTGTCCCCTTGGGTTGCTTTCAGGCGCCCTTGACGGCGGCCTCGTAGAAGCTGGTGTCGATGTAGCGCGCCGGATCGGCGTTGGCCATGCCGCCGCCGTAGCGCCGGCGCAGTTCCAGCACCGTCGCCACGCCGTCGGGCAGGAAGGCCGCCTTGGGCGTCAGGCCCGAACGCGGATTGACCAGATTGGCCACCACCTTGGGCGCCACTTCGGGCTTGAGCTCGCTCATGTTGGCCACCAGCAGCTTCACCGCCTCGTCGCGGTTGGCGGGATCGAGCGTCCAGTCGAGCCCCTTGAGGTAGCCGCGGATGAACCCCTTGACCGTATCCGCATTGGCCGCCGCCCAGGAGTGTTTCGCGGCAAACGAACCGCCCTGGTAGGCGGCGAACATGTTGGTCGAGGTTTCGGGCACGTTGAACCCTTGCGCCCGGGCGATCGACGTGAAGGGCTCGATCGTCAGCGTCGCCGCATGGGTTCCGGCACGCACCGATTCCCATCGCTGGGGCGTGGCGCCGACGGCGGCCATCGTCACGTCGTCCTGCTTGAGGCCGGCGCGCGCCAGCATTTCGTACAGCACGAAGGCGAAGCCGGTGGCGAGCGCATCGAGCGCGACCGAGCGCCCCTTGAGATCGGCGACCGTCTTCACGTCCTTGGCGGCGACAAGGGCGAGTTCGATCTGCGTCGCCCCCATGAAGGCGAAGAAGTCGGGCGCCGGATCGATGACCACGGCGCCCTGCTTCTCGCGGTAGGCGACGACGTTGTCGAACGCCGTGCCCGCGATGTGAAACGTGCCATTGGCGAGGTTTTCGGCCTGGAAGGCGGAAGAGGGCGTCGTCGTCAGCCTGACGTCGAGGCCGTTGCCGGCGAACCAGCCCTTCTCGATGGCGGCGAAGATCGGCAGGTTGGGCGCGCCCGGAAAGCAGATCAGTTTCACTTCGGTCATTTGCCGGGGCGTCCTTTTTTCCTTGCGGCCTCGATGGCGCGCCATACGGTAATCGGGGTGAGCGGCATCTTCAGTTCGCGCACGCCGAGCGGCCACAGCGCGTCGATGACGGCGTTGGTGACAACCGAAAGCGCCGGCGTCGTGCCGCCTTCGCCGCCCGCCTTGATGCCGAGCGGATTGGTCGGCGACAGCACCTCGACGATCTCGCTCTTGATCGACGGAATGTTGTTGGAGCGCGGCATGCCGTAATCCATGAAGGTGCCGATCATCGGCTGGCCCGATTCGGGATCGACGACGCATTGCTCCCACATCGCCTGGCCGACGCCCTGGGCGACGCCGCCGTGGGTCTGGCCGTGGACGATCAGCGGGTTGATGCAGCGCCCGACGTCGTCGACGGAGGTGTATCGCACCAGATCGACGCGGCCGGTCTCGGGATCGACCTCGACCTCGCAGACGGCGCAGCCGTTGGGAAAGACCGGGTCGTGCATCTCGTTTTCGCGGGAGACCGCAAGCCCGTCGGCGAGATCGTCCGGCAGGGTGGCCCGGGCCGCCTCACGCGCCAGATCGAAGACGCCGAGCGAGTGGTTGGTGCCGGGCACGGTGAAGCGGTGGTCTTCCCAGATCACGCTGTCGGCGGGCACATCCCAGAGAATGGCGGCGATGCGCTTGCCCTTGGCGATCAGGTCGTTCGAGGCCATGCTCATGACCGTGCCGGCATGGCGCATGGAACGGCCCGAATGGCTGCCGCCGCCGGCCTTCACCCAGTCGGTATCGCCGATGATGATGCGCACCGCGGCAAACGGCACGCCGAGGCGGTCGGCAACGACCTGCGAAAAGCTGGTTTCATGGCCCTGGCCGGACGGCTGGGTGCCGATGACGACGGTGACCACGCCTTCGCCCTTGACCGAAATATCGGCCCGTTCCTTGGGCGAACCGGTGGACGATTCGACGTAATGGCCGAGGCCGAGGCCGCGCAGGCGCCCGCGCGCCTCGCTGTCCCTGCGCCGCGCCGCGAACCCGTTCCAGTCGGCGAGCTTCATGGCGAGATCGAGGTTGGCCTCATACGTGCCGCTGTCGTAGCGCGCACCCACCGCGTTGGTGTAGGGCATCTTGGCGGGCGGCACGAAGTTCTTGCGCCGAAGCTCGATCCGGTCGAAACCGAGATCGCGGGCCGCCGTATCGATCAGGCGTTCGAGCGCGAAATTGACCTCGGGCCGGCCGGAGGACCGGTAGGCCTGGGTACACATGGTGTTGCTGAACACGGCACGCGCCCTGAGCGTGGCGGCGGGAATGTCGTAGGAACCGGTGATCAGCGCCGAACCCTTGCCCAAGGGCGACAGCGACACGCAATGGGCGCCCACGTTGGAGATGTTGTCGGCGCGCATGGCAAGGAACTTTCCCGTCCTGTCCATGGCGAGCGAGACCTTGGTCACGAGGTCGCGCCCCTGGTAGTCCGACAGGAAGGCTTCCGAGCGGGTCGCGGTGAACTTGACCGGGCGCTTGAGCGTGCGCGCCGCCCACAGCACCAGGCCGAATTCGACGAAAACGCGGTTGCGCGTGCCGAAATTCCCGCCGACGTCGAAGGACAGGAGGCGCAGCTTGTCCTGCGGGATGCCGAGGATGGTGGCAAGCTCGCGCTTCTGGCGCACGGCCCCGCCCGATCCGGCCCACAGGGTGAAATTGCCGGTCCTGGTATCGACGGTGGCCAGCGCCGAGCGCGGTTCCAGCGGCACGCCGGTCACGCGATCGATGTGAAAATCCATGGAAAAGATGTGATCGGCGCGCGCGAAGGCGCGGTCGGTCGCGTCCTTGTCGCCGAACGTCGTGTCGATGAAGGTGTTGTCGGGCACTTCATCCCAGACGGCGGGCGCACCCGG
>CAXRES010000161.1:0-3745 GCA_964229575.1 Alphaproteobacteria bacterium | reverse complement strand
CCGCCGCCGGCCCCGGCGCGCGCCACCCAGGCCGCCGCCTGGGCGCCCGCGGCGGGGCCCGACAGCAGGGTATGGACGGTCTTTTCGCCGGTTACGGCGGCGGCGAACGGCATGACGCCGCCGTTCGACTGCATCAGGAATCGCTGCGGCGTCTTCACGCCGAGCTGATCGAGCCCGTGCGCCAGATCGCGGATATAGCGCGTCAGCACCGGCGCGAGGTAGGCGTTCACCAGCGTCGTCGAGAGCCGCGGCCATTCGCGGATGCGCGGCAGCACGTCGGAGGACAGCGACACATGCAGGCGCGGCGCGACCTCGCTGATGATGTCGCGGGTGCGCGTCTCGTGCGCCGGGTTCATGTAGGAAAACAGGTAACACACCGCGACGGCATCGACGCCCGCGGCATCGAGCGCCGTCGCCGCATCGCGCACCGCCCCCTCGTCGAGCGGCGCCAGAACCTTGCCCGCGTAATCGGTGCGTTCGGAAATCTGGAAGGTGCGGCTCTGCGGCGCGATCGGCGCCGGGCGGTCGTAGAAATAGTCGAAAGGATTGCCGTCGCGCGCCTGGGTCTGGGTCTCCTGCACCGCGTTGTAGCCGCGGGTGATCATCAGGCCGACCCGCGCCCCGCGCATCTCCAGAAGCGCGTTGGTGGTGATCGTCGTGCCGTGGGCGAAAAAGGCGATGTCCTCCGCCGCGACGCCCCCCGCGAGAAATCGCTTCACGCCGTTGAGCACGCCTTCAGACGGATTGGCGGGCGTCGAGGAGACCTTCTCCACCCGCGTCTCGCCGCCCGCCGCGTCGAACAGGACGAGGTCGGTATGCGTTCCGCCGACGTCCACGCCCAGCCGGAAACGGGGCCTTCTGGTTTCTGTCGTCATTCTGTCTCGCTGCTCCCCGGCCGTGGTCTTAAGCCGGGGGCTGGTTCCACGCAAGTCCCAATGCGCCCGCGGGGAGGGCGCGGCTTGCCGCCCGGCGCCCGGGAAGGCTAATCTTCCGGCATACACCCGCTCCATGGAGACACAGATGGCAGGCACCAAGGTCAAGATCGAAATCGAAGTCCGGGACTATCACCTCAATTTCCTGCGCGACCAGATGGCCAAGTACCGGATTCCCGACGAAGGCAAGGCGATCCGCGTGCTGCTCGACTACGCGCTGGTCGACGGCGACCTCGACAAGATTTTCGACCGCAAGAACATGCGCTGCATCGCCTGCGGCGGCGCGGTGGGCTAGGCCGGAGGAGGCAAGGATGCGAGCGTTACGAACTCTCTTTTCCGCGGCGCTTGCCGTTCTTGCCTCGGTCGATGCGGTCCATGCGGCGGACGAGGCCGCCTTCTTCAAGGGCCGGACCATCACCTTCATCGTCGCCACCACCAACGGCGGCGGCTACGATTTCTACGCCCGCATGGTCTCGCGCCACATGGCGCGCTTCATTCCGGGCGTCACCTTCGCCGTGGTCAACCGGCCGGGCGCCGGGCATGTGGTCGGCGCCAACCTGATCTACACGTCCAAGCCCAACGGCCTCACCGTCGGCACGTTCAACACCGGGCTGATCTACGCCCAGCTCGTCGGCAAGCCCGGCATCAAGTTCGATCTCAAGCGCATGTCGTGGATCGGCAAGGCGGCGAGCGACCCGCGCATGGTGGTGACCGGCGCCGCGCTGCCCTACACGGGCATCCTCGATTTCCGCAAGCCCGGAACGCCGTTCCGCTTCGGCGCGTCGGGCATCGGCAGCGCCGCCTATTCCGAAACGATCATGCTGACACGGGCCTTCGACCTCAACGTGCGCATCATTCCGGGCTACGGCGGCACGCATTCGCAGCTCGCCATCATGCGCGGCGAGCTGGTCGGCATGATGGGCGGGGAGTCCTCCGTGCAGAACTTCGTGAAAAGCGGCAAGGGCCGCGCCATCCTGCAGATCGGCGGCAAGCCGGAACCGGGCGTGGCGCAGGTGCGCGACCTTCCGGCCTCGGCCGAAGGCAAGGCGCTGATCGCGCTGATCGCTTCGCAGGCGGAACTTTCCCGCTTCACCGCCGGCCCCCCCGACATTCCCGCCGCGCGCCTCGGCGTGCTGCGTGCCGCCTACAGGAAGGCGCTCGAAAGCAGGGAATTCAACGAGCAGGCCGCCAAGGCCGACAAGCCGGTCGATCCCGGCTTCGGCGACAACGTGGAAGAGGTGGTCAAGGCCGCGTTCAACCAGACGCCGGCCACCATCGCGCTCCTGAAGGACGTGCTGGAACGCAAGCCCGACGCGACGACGGTGCCGGGCGCGAAGCTCACCTTCGTGTCCGAAGACGGCCGCGAGATCAAATTCACGGACGCCGCGGGCAAGGAGATCGCGTCCAAGATTTCGGGCGCGCGCACGAAGATCGAGGTCGCCGACAAGCCGGCCAAGCGCTCGGCGCTCAAGCCCGGCATGACCTGCGACATCGCCTACACGCCCGGCAGCAACAACGAGCCGAAAACGATCGACTGCCGGTAGAGGGCGGGCCGTCCCGGCGGCTCAGCCCCAGACCTCGTTCGCCACTTCGACGATCAGGCCGAGTTTGCGCTTCTCGTCGTCGACCGTGACCTTGTTGCCGAGCAGCGTGGACGCGAAGCCGCATTGCGGGCTCAGCGCGAGCTGGTCGATGTCGACGTATTTCGCCGCTTCCTCGATGCGCCGTTTGAGTTCGTCCTTGCTTTCAAGCTCCGGGAACTTGGTGGTGACGAGGCCGAGCACCACCATCTTGCCCTTCGGCACGAAGCGCAGCGGTTCGAAGTTGCCGGCGCGCGGGCTGTCGAATTCCATGAAATAGCCGTCGACGTCGATGGCGTTGAACAGGGTTTCGGCCACCGGCTCGTAGCCGCCCTCGGCGACGTAGTTGCTGCGGTGGTTGCCGCGGCACAGATGCAGGCAGACGACCATGTCCTCGGGCCGCCCGCGCACCGTGTCGTTCAGCAGCCTGGCGTAGGTGGCGGGCAGGGTATCGGGATTTTCGCCCAGTTTCGTCACCGCGTCGCGCAGCCTGGGATCGCACAGGAAGGCGAGGTTCACTTCGTCGAGCTGGACGTAGCGCCCGCCAAGGGCGCCGATATCCATGATCTCCTCGCGCCAGATGCGCGCGAGATCGGAAAAGAACTCCGCCATGTCGGGATAGGCCTTCCTGTCGACGCCGTCGCGGCCCGAGCGGAAATGCACGATGGAGGGCGACGGGATGCACAGCTTCGCCGTGCCGCGGGTGTTTTCCGTCAGGAAGCGGAACTGGTCGCGGCAGATCGGCTTCGGCCGGCTCATGCGCTTCGTCACCACGGCGCGGTGCGGCGCGTGGGCGATCTCGTTGCCCGGTTGCCGGCGGAAATGCACCTCCATGCCGCCCTGGATCTCGATGCCGTCGACGGCGAGGACGAAATCGTTCCACCAGTGGCCGCGGCGGAAGTCGCCGTCGGTGATCGACTGAAGGCCGACGCCTTCCTGCAGGGCGATCACCTCGCGCACGGCCCTGTCCTCGACCTCCCGGAGCTGGTCGGCGGTGATCGTCCCGGCCTCGCGTTTTCCCCGCGCGTCGATCAGCTCCTGCGGGCGCAGAAAGCTGCCGACATGGTCGGCGCGAAAGGGGGGCTTGGTCCTTTTCGTCATTCTTCTTTCCCTGGGCTGGCTGGTTCGGCTGTGTTGCGCGCCACCTCTATAACCCGGCGGCGCGGGCTTGTCTGCCCGGGAGGCCGCGGTTCCGGCCGGTGCGGAAACGGGCGCCCGGCGGCCGGGCGGGCG
>CAXRES010000160.1:0-2516 GCA_964229575.1 Alphaproteobacteria bacterium | reverse complement strand
AGAAGGACCGGGGAAGGGCCGGAGTTAAGGAATGGTGGGCGCTGTAGGGATTGAACCTACGACCCCTACCGTGTGAAGGTAGTGCTCTCCCGCTGAGCTAAGCGCCCCCTGGCCGTCAGGGTACCCTTCGGGACGCCTGATATAGGGGGGGCATGAGCATCCTGTCAAGGCGGCGGGCGGCGGCAGACGGCCGCCGGGCCTTGAAATCTCGGGCTTTGCCGCCCGTTTTCCGGGTGCCATGAATTGGCCGTATTGGCGCACTATATAGCGGCAAGGGCGAGGCTATGCGCGCTGTTCGATCTTTATTGCCGGTCTGGTTCGTCGTCTGCTTCTGGGCGGGCGCGGAGGCGCGCGCCCAGGATGTCGTCGCGCCTGCGCGCGCCCAGGATGTCGTCGCGCCCGCGCGCGCCCAGGGCGTCGCATCCCCGGCGCACGGGGCGGAGAGCGCCGCCGCCACGTTGCCCGCCGTTCTGCCGCCGCGGCCCGGCCTGCCGCCCTCGCAGCGCGAGCAGACGCTCAAGCTCGGCTACAACGTCTATGTCGGCGGGCTCAACATTTTCGCCTTCACCATCGAACTCGCGCTTGGGCCCGAGGTTTATTCGCTCAAGGGCGACGGCGAATCGCGCGGCATGGCGCGCATGTTCTGGCGCTGGTCGACGCATATCGCGGCGGGCGGCAACGTGGGCGCCGAAGGCGTTCGTCCGCAGATCTACAACGTCGACACCCAGTCTTCGCGGCGCGACCAGTCGATGCAGCTTTCCTTCGACGAGAACGGCAAGTACACCATCCGTCGCACGCCGCCCGACACGCCGCATCGCAAGGCCAAGCGCGAATTGCCGCCGATCGTGCCGAAGGGCACCGTCGATCCCCTGTCGTTCGCCCTGCTGCTTGCGCGCGACGTCGTCGGCGGCAAGGGCTGCAAGGGCCGCCATCCGATCTTCGACGGCAACCGGCGCTACGACCTGGTGTTCACCGACATGGGCGAAAGCAGCCTTGCCGCCAGCCCCTATTCGGTCTTCGCCGGCAAGGCGCGGCGCTGCCAGTTCGAAATGGTGCGCATCTCCGGTTTCCGCACGCCGCGCGACTACATCCGTTTCTGGGACGAAGACAATCTCGATCCGCCGGAAATCTTCATCGCGCCGATCGTCGCCGGCCTGCCGCCGGTGCCGGTGCGGGCCACGGGCGATCTCAACATGGGCGGGCTCAGGATCTATCTGGTCTGGGCCGAACACGGCGGCAAGCCGGTGTTTCCCGGCGGCGTTCGGCCGGAACTGCGCTATGTCCGCAAGTAGTGACTCGGCGCCGTTCGGCGCGGCATAATCCGACCGTCATGGCTTTGCGCTCCCCTCTCTCCGAAAGACTGTCCGGCGCCGGCTTCGCGGAAAGCGAAATCGGCTTCTTTCTGCGCCGCTGGCTCGCCAATCCGTTCGGCGTCGGCGCCATCGCGCCGAGCGCGCCGGCGCTCGCCCGGCGCATGGCGCGGGAAACGCTGCTGCGCGACGGCGAGGTGGTGGTCGAACTCGGCCCCGGCACCGGCGCGGTGACGCGCGCGCTGATCAAGGCGGGTGTGTGCGAAGATCGCCTGGTGCTGGTCGAGCGCGATCGGGAGATGTGCGATTTCCTCGCCGGGCGCTTTCCGCGCGCCATGCTCATTCGCGGCAACGCGCGCCACATCGCGCGCCTGCTGCCGGAAGACCTGCGCGGCCGGGTTTCGACCGTCGTCTCCAGCCTGCCTCTGGTCAGCCTGCCGAAACGCGTGTGCGAGGACATCGTCAATGGGGCCTTCGCCGTGCTGGCGCCGGGCGGGCGCTTCGTGCAATACACCTACGGCCTGTTTTCGCCGCTGCCGCGCAAGGAACTGGGCATCGAAGGCCGCAAGGTGGCGTTCGCCGGAATCAACCTGCCGCCTGCCAGCGTCTGGCGCTACACGCGGCCGCTCGCGCCTCTCAGCGCGCCGCCAGCCGCAAATCCGCTTTAACGCGCGGCAAGCCGCGCATCAGCCTCAACGCGCGGCAAGCCGCGCGATGGCCTCGGGCAGGTCGGCGAACCGATCGATCGCCGCGTCGGCGCGCAAGTCCTCGATGGCGCCGGCCGCATAGCCGTAAGTTACCGCGATGAACGGCAGGCCCGCGCCCTGCGCGGCCAGCGCGTCGTTCCTGCTGTCGCCCACCATCACCGCCCGGGCCCGATCGTGCCCCATTTCCGCGAGCAGGCCGGTCAGGTGGCCGGGATCGGGCTTCTTGACGGCGAAGCTGTCGCCGCCGGCAAGACCGCAAATCAGGCCGTCGAAGCCGAGCTGGGCCATCAGCCGCCGGGCGGGGCCTGCGGGCTTGTTGGTGCAGATGCCGAGCGCGAAGCCCTCGGACCTGAGCCGGGCCAGCGTTTCCGCCACGCCCTCGTAGGGGGCGGACGCCGGCAGCCGGTCGTAGGCCGCGCGCACGGAGGCCAGGGTCGCGGCGAAGCCCGCCTCGTCCGGCACGCCGCCGGTGGCGGCGAGCGCCCGGCGGGTCAGCACG
>CAXRES010000159.1:0-19044 GCA_964229575.1 Alphaproteobacteria bacterium | reverse complement strand
CCTTCGTCTTCATGGGGCCCGAGGTGGTCAACGAGTTCATGATGTCGACGGGCTATCTGCCCGGCGCGCATCTGGAAATCTGCCCGCAGTTCCGCGAGATCGCGCGGCTGCGACCGAAATGGATGCAGGCGACGCCCCCCGGCGGCTGGTAAGCGCGTGGGGCGTCGTCGATCAGGGCGAAACGCGGGGATCAGCCGCCGGACTTGGCGCGCGTCTGCAGCTGGTTGTAGATCCAGACGAAGACCGCGCCGCAGATAAAGCCGCAGACAAGGCCCCACAGCCCGCCGATGACCGTCCCTTTGAAGGTTGGCGCATAGCCGGGGTAGAGCTTGCCCAGCAGCAGGGGTACCTGATAGGCCCAGCCCGTCAGGCGCGCGACGAGGGCGAGAAGCCCGAGCCACGCGCCCCAGGTGATGCCGAGAGCCAGACCGAAATTGACCGTGTTCAAACGCGATGTGTCCATGGGTCCCTCCGTTCGCAACGATGTTGCCTGGTTCCGCCGAATGCCACACACGCATTACTGGCTGTCATTGTGGAGAGGATCGCCGCCCCTGTCCAGCAGCGACGGATGCCCCGGGGCCGGGGCGAAGTAGCTAGCTGCCGAGTTCCGGGCTGTAGACCACGACGCGGTTCCGCCCGGTCTTTTTGGCGGCATAAAGCGCGCGATCGGCAAGGCGCAGTACGGTCCTGGGATCCCTTTCGTTGGGTTCGCGCAGGTACATTCCGATCGACACCGTGACCTGGACGAAGACTTCCGTATCGCGCTTCTGGATGACGTTTCCCGCAATGATGCGACGCAGGCGTTCGGCGATGCGCGTTGCGTCTTCGGGCGAGCATTCCACCAGGGTGACCACAAATTCCTCACCGCCATAGCGGGCGAGAATGTCGGACAGCCGAATGGTCTCGCGGATTTTCGCACAGATGCTTTTGATCACGCGATCTCCGAATGCATGGCCGTGCGAATCGTTGATGTTCTTGAAGTGATCGAGGTCGACGAACAGAACCGCCATGGGGTGGCCGTATCTGTCGGATCGCTCGATTTCCTTTTTCAACGCATGCATCATCGCCTTGCGGTTGAGCACGCCGGTCAGGCCGTCCAGCCGCGACGTGCGGCGCAATTCCTGTTCGTGCTTCCTGATTTTCGCCAAGGTCGTCTGGAGGACGGCCAACGAATCCTCATGGTAGGCATCGATGCCGAGGGAAACGTCGGACTTCATGATCTTGCGCAATGACCCGGAAAGCCTCAGGTATCTGGTCATGTCGCCGGCGCAGGCGGCGGCCAGAATTTCCTGTATTGCCGCCTCAAGCTGGTCGAAGGCGCCGAGATACCAGCGCGGCTCCAGGCCGATCTTGCAGTGGATCTGACCGATGCGCAGGCGCTGCTCGACGTAGGCAAGGTTTTCCATGTCGCAGCCGATCGACAGGATGTAGCGCCGAAGCGAGGTTTTCAGGGCGTCGACCGTCGAGTTCGCCTGGATGATCCGCCTGAGCGGTCCGAAGGTTCCGACATGTTCATAGAATCGCTCGACGATGGCGTCGATGAAGGGATCGATGACGGCGTGGATTTCCGCCATCGCCTCCATGTCCCGGGCGCCGATATGGAAGTATTCGAGGCGCCGGCGAAGTTTTTTCGGCGTGACCTTGAATCGCCGGCAGAGTTCCAGCTGCCGGGCCGCCGAAACTGCTTGCGGGCGATGGCGTGGCGAGAGTTTGGCGGTGGCGGGCATGTTGTTCGGCGGTATCCAGAAAACGAGCATCACGGGGCGGGGCGCCGCCATGCCTCAGCATGGGGAAGCCCTGGTCGAGTCGCCGCAGAAACTATGCCTTTAAAGTTATTTAATTTGTGTGAACCGGCCGGATCTTTACCTTAAATTAAGCGCTTTCGAATCATAGCTTTAGCATGCCGATCGCGCGTCGCCGACTTCCGCTCGTCCTTCTCTGGGCCGCGCTTGCCACCGCGGCGCTTTCCTTTTCCGGTCGTGCCGAAACCATCGTCATCACCGCGGCCGATTGCTCGAAGCTGGTCGAGCATGCGCCCATGCCGGGCGTCGACTACCAGCCCGGCGTCGACGTCGAGGGCAACCCGGTGGCGCCCGCCGACCTCGGCGGTGCGCCCCCGATCAGGCTGCCGGAAATCGTCCACATCCCGATCACCGTCGACATCGCCAAGCGGTTCGGCATTCCGGCGACCTCGAACCTGTTCAAGCCGGAAGCCTATATCGGCTCGGCCCAGGTCAACCTCAAGGACGGGCGGGCCTGGTTCAACGGCCAGCCGCTGTCGAGCGACGAGCAGCACGCCCTTTCCCGCCTGTGCATGCAGGCCGGCGGCGGCGCGCCGGGAAACTAGACCGGCGGCGCGCGCGCCGGCAGGCCGGTCGCATTGCAGTTTCCCGGGCCATTGCCTAAAGTCGGGCCTCCATCAGCGACCCCGCCGGACCAGAGCTCGATATGCGTCTTTCCCAGTTCTACCTGCCGACCCTCAAGGAAACCCCGAAAGAGGCGGAAATCGCCTCGCACCGGTTGATGCTGCGCGCCGGCATGGTGCGCCAGTCCTCTGCCGGCATCTACACATGGCTGCCGCTCGGGCATCGCGTTCTCAGGCGCATCGAACAGATCGTGCGCGAG
Organism: Alphaproteobacteria bacterium; assembly: GCA_964229575.1. Taxonomy (GTDB): domain Bacteria; phylum Pseudomonadota; class Alphaproteobacteria; order SMXQ01; family SMXQ01; genus WHSO01. Next base: position 16,419 of record CAXRES010000159.1, on the reverse strand, counting down.
GAACAGGATCGCGCCGGCGCCCAGGAAATGCTGATGCCGACCATTCAGCCCGCGGAAGTGTGGCGCAAGTCGGGCCGCTACGACGACTACGGCCCGGAGATGCTGCGCATCATCGACCGCCACGAGCGCGAGCTGCTCTACGGGCCGACGAACGAGGAACTGATCACCGAAATCTTCGCGGCCACGGTGCGCTCCTACCGCGACCTGCCGAAGATGCTCTACCACATCCAGTGGAAGTTCCGCGACGAGGTGCGGCCGCGCTTCGGCGTCATGCGCGGGCGCGAATTCCTGATGAAGGACTGCTACTCCTTCGACCTCGACTACGAGGGGGCGGTGCGCAGCTACCGCAAGATGTTCGTTTCCTACCTGCGCACCTTTGCGCGCATGGGCCTCAAGGCGATCCCGATGGAAGCGGCCACGGGCCCCATCGGCGGCGATCTCAGCCACGAATTCATCGTGCTGGCGCCGACCGGCGAAAGTGCGGTGTTCTGCGACCGCGAGGTGCTCGATATCGACGTGCTGTCCGAAGACGTGGACTACGACGACGACCAGGCGCTCGGCGCCGTCATCGACCGTTTCACCAGGGTCTATGCGCGGACCGAGGAAAAGCACATCGCAGCCGATTTCGAGCGTCATGTGCCCGCCGCCCGCCGCTACGAAGGGCGCGGCATCGAGGTGGGACAGGTGTTCTATTTCGGCAAGAAATACTCCACGCCCATGGGCGCCGACGTCACCGGCCCCGGCGGGCAGGCGGTGACGGTGGAAATGGGCTCCTACGGCCTCGGCGTGTCGCGCCTGGTGGGCGCCATCATCGAGGCGAGCCATGACGACAACGGCATTATCTGGCCCGATTCGGTCGCGCCCTTCGATGTCGAGATCATCAACCTGCGCGCGGGCGACGGCGCCTGCGACGCGGCCTGCATGGAGGCCTACGCCAGGCTTCAGGCGGCGGGCAAGGACGTACTGTACGACGACCGCGACGAGCGGCCGGGCGTCAAGTTCGCCGACGCCGACCTGAGCGGCATTCCCTGGCGCGTCGTCATCGGCCCGCGCGGGATCAAGGACGGCAAGGTGGAACTGAAGCGCCGCGACGGCACCGTCGCCGACGAGGTGGCGCTTTCTGCCGCCATCGACCGCCTGTCGGCGGCCGAGAGGGGCTGAGGGGACATGGCCTTCGGCCCCTTCGAACGTCTGGTGGCGCTGCGCTACCTGCGCGCAAGGCGCAAGGAAGGTTTCATTTCGGTCATTGCCGGCTTTTCGCTCGCCGGCATCTCGCTCGGCGTCGCCACGCTGATCATCGTGATGGCGGTGATGAACGGCTTCCGCCAGGAATTGCTCTCGCGCATCCTCGGCGTGGGCGGGCACATGACCGTTTACGGCACGCCCGGCCCGCTCACCGACTATGCCGATGTGGCGGCGCGCCTCAGGAAAGTGGCGGGCGTGACCGACGCCGCGCCGATGATCACCGGCCAGGCGATGGTGACGGTGGGACGGCGGGCGGGCGGCGTCGCCGTGCAGGGCATATCGCGTGACGATCTTTCCCGCCGCAAGCTGATCGCCGGGCACATCGTCTCCGGCAGCCTCGATGCCTTCGGGCCTTCCGACACCGTTCTGGTAGGCACCCGGCTCGCCACCCGCTTCGGCCTCGCGCTCGGCGACCAGGTCACGCTGGTGGCGCCGTCGGGCAACGTCACGGCCTTCGGCACCCTGCCGCGCGCCAAGAGCTACCGCATTGCCGGCCTGTTCGAGATCGGCATGTACGAATACGACAACAACTTCGTCTACATGCCCTTCGACGCCGCCCAGGTATTCTTCCGCGAGCAGGGCAGGGCTTCGGCGATCGAGGTGATGCTGGCCGATCCCGACGCGCTCAAGGCGGCGAAGGCGAACGTACTGGCGGCTCTCGGCCCCGGCACGCGCCTGCGCGACTGGCAGGACGTCAATTCCAGCTTCTTCACGGCGATACAGGTCGAACGCAACGTCATGTTCCTGATCCTGACGCTGATCATCCTGGTCGCCGCTTTCAACGTCATTTCAGGCATGATCATGCTGGTCAAGGACAAGGGGCGCGACATCGCCATCCTGCGCACGATGGGCGCGACGCGCGGCGCGGTCATGCGGATTTTCCTCCTCGCCGGGGCTTCCGTCGGCATCGTCGGAACGGTAGTCGGATTCGGCCTCGGCCTGGCCTTTGCCGCCAACATCGAAACGATCCGCGGCTGGGTCTCGAAGCTCACCGGCACCGACGTGTTCTCGGCCGAGATCTATTTCCTGTCGCAGTTGCCGGCGAAGATCGACCCGGGCGAGGTCATGAGCGTCGTCGCCATGTCGCTCGCGCTCTCCTTCCTCGCCACGTTGTATCCGTCCTGGCGGGCGGCCCGCCTCGATCCGGTGGAGGCGCTGCGCTATGAGTGAGCCCGTCCTCCTGCTCGCGGGCGTGACGCGCGCTTTTTCCGACGCGGGCTCGCGGCTGGAAGTCCTCAAGGGCTGCGATCTTTCGATCGCGCCGGGCGAAATCGTGGCGCTGGTCGGCCCGTCGGGCTCGGGCAAGTCGACGCTGCTGCACATCGCCGGACTTCTCGAACGGGCCGACGGCGGGCGCGTCGTGCTCGGCGGCACGGACGCGAGCGGCGCGGGCGATAGCGAGCGCACGCGGCTGCGCCGGCTCAATCTCGGCTTCGTCTACCAGTTTCATCACCTGTTGCCCGAATTTGCGGCGGAGGAAAACATCGTCCTGCCGCAGAGGATCGCCGGCCGGGAGCGGGCCGCGGCACGCGACAGGGCGCGCGAACTGCTTGCCCTTGTCGGGCTGGAAGCGCGGGCGGACCACCGCCCGGCGCAGCTTTCGGGTGGCGAACAGCAGCGCGTCGCCATCGCCCGGGCGCTCGCCAATTCCCCGCTGCTTCTGCTGGCCGACGAGCCGACCGGCAATCTCGATCCGGGCACGGCGGAGCAGGTCTTCCGCGTGTTCCTCGACGCCGTGCGCAATACCGGCCATGCCGCATTGATCGCCACCCACAATCCCGATCTCGCCGCCCGCATGGACCGCACGGTGAGCATCGAGGACGGCCGCATTCAGGCAGCGTGATGTCTCGGTAGTCTCGTCGTGCCCCGCTTCATGCGGGGCATCCTGGATTTGCCTCGCGGGATGCCCCGGACATCCCCCGGACAAGCGGGGGGACGGGGCAAGACGACATCCGGACGGGCTTCACGACGCCGCTTATCCACAACATCCTGTGGATAAGGCCTGGCGGGGACCGCAGATGTTGCCCCCGGGGCCCATCCGTGGAATCAATGGCAGAGGGAGTCCCGCGCCATGAGCCATGCCGATTTCGTCCACCTGCGCGTGCACAGCGCCTATTCGCTGCTCGAAGGGGCGATCAAGATTCCGGAACTGGCCGATCTGTGCCGCCGTCACGCCATGCCGGCCGTGGCGGTCACCGACACGCGCAACCTGTTCGGCGCGCTCGAATTTTCCATGGCGATGATGAAGGCGGGCGTGCAGCCGATCATCGGCTGCGAACTCGCAGTGACGCGCGAAGGACCCGAACCCGCCCGCGGCCAGATCGGCCGCGCGCCCGAGCCCGACAAGCTGGTGCTGCTGGTGCAGGACGCCAAAGGCTACGACAACCTGATCGCGCTGGTGAGCGAGGCGCATCTCGCGACCGAGGCCGGGCGCACGGCGCAGGTTTCGTGGCAGCGGATCGAGGGACGCACCGACGGGCTGATCGCGCTGACCGCGGGGCCGGACGGCACGGTCGGGCGGCTGCTGCTGGAAAACCGTCCGGGCGAGGCGGAAGCCGCGCTCGATCATCTGAAGCACCTGTTCCCCGGACGTCTCTATGTCGAACTGATGCGCCACGGCATGGAGTCCGAGGAACGGATCGAAGGGCAGATGATCGACTTTGCCTATGCCCATGACCTGCCGCTGGTCGCCACCAACGAGGCGTTCTTCGCTTCCGAGGACATGTTCGAGGCGCACGACGCGCTGCTCGCCATCGCCGAAGGCGCGCTGGTGGCCGATACCGACCGCAGGCGGCTCACGCCCAACCACCGCTTCCGCACGCCGGCGGAAATGAAGGCGCTGTTCGCCGATCTGCCGGAGGCCGTCGCCAACACGCTGGTGATCGCGCGGCGTTGCGCCTTCGCCAGCCCCGAGCGCAAGCCGATCCTGCCGCCCTTCACAACGGAGGAGGGCGAGGGACGTGCGGCAAGCGAGGCGGCGTTGCTGCGCGAGGAGGCGCGCGCCGGGCTCGATGCGCGGCTTGCCGCGCATGTGTATGCGCCGGAAATGGACGAGGCGGCGCGGCAGGCGGCGGCCAGGCCCTACCGCGAACGGCTCGATTACGAGCTTGGCGTCATCGAGCAGATGGACTTTCCCGGCTACTTTCTCATCGTGTCGGACTTCATCCGCTGGGCCAAGAAGCAGGGCATCCCGGTCGGGCCTGGCCGCGGTTCGGGCGCGGGATCGGTCGTGGCCTGGTCGCTGCTGATCACCGACCTCGACCCCCTGCGCTTCAATCTGCTGTTCGAGCGATTCATCAATACCGAAAGCATCTCGATGCCCGACTTCGACGTCGACTTCTGTCAGGACCGCCGCGACGAGGTCATCCGCTATGTGCAGGAGCGCTACGGGCGCGACCGCGTGGCGCAGATCATCACCTTCGGAAAATTGCAGGCGCGCGCCGTGCTGCGCGACGTCGGCCGCGTGCTCGGCATGGCCTACGGCCACGTCGACCGCATCTGCAAGCTGGTGCCGAACAACCCGGCCAAGCCGGTCATGCTGAAGGACGCCATCGCCGGCGAGCCCTTGTTGCAGCAGATGCGGGACGAGGACGAGACCGTGGCCAAACTGATGGAGATCGCGCTCCATCTCGAAGGGCTCTACCGCCACGCCTCGACCCATGCGGCGGGCGTCGTCATCGGCGACCGGCCGCTCGACCGGCTGGTGCCGCTCTACCGCGATCCGCGCTCGGACATGCCGGTGACCGAATTCAACATGAAGTACGTGGAGGCGGCCGGGCTGGTGAAGTTCGACTTCCTCGGCCTCAAGACGCTGACCGTGCTCGCCAACGCGATGAAGCTGGTCAACGCCGACCGGCGCGGGAAGAACCAGCCGGAACTCGATCTCGCGACCCTGCCGCTCGACGATGCGCCCACCTATGCCATGATGGCCAAGGGCGATACCACCGGGGTGTTCCAGCTCGAAAGTTCGGGCATGCGCGACGTGCTCAGGAACCTGCGGCCCGACGTGTTCGAGGACATCATCGCGCTCGTGGCGCTCTATCGCCCGGGCCCCATGGACAACATCCCGCGCTATGTCGCCTGCAAGCACGGGCGCGAGAAGCCGGACTACCTGCATCCCTCGCTCGAAGGCATTCTCAAGGAAACCTTCGGCGTGATGATCTACCAGGAACAGGTGATGCAGATCGCCCAGGAGCTGTCGGGCTACTCGCTCGGCGGCGCCGACATCCTGCGCCGTGCCATGGGCAAGAAGATCAAGTCGGAGATGGATGCCGAGCGTTCCAAGTTCGTCGACGGCGCCGTGGCGCGCGGGGTGGACAAGCGCAAGGCCGGCCACATCTTCGAGCAGGTCGAAAAGTTCGCGGGCTACGGCTTCAACAAGTCGCACGCCGCGGCCTATGCGCTGATCGCCTACCAGACCGCCTGGCTCAAGGCCAATTACCCGGTCGAGTTCCTCGCCGCGTCGATGACGCTCGACATGGGAAACACCGACAAGCTCAACGTCTTCCGGCAGGAACTGCAGCGGCTCGGCATCGCGCTGCTGCCGCCCGACGTCAATCGTTCCGACGCCGAATTCACCGTCGAGCGCGCTGCGGAGGGGGCCAAGGCGATCCGCTCTGCGCTCGCCGCGGTCAAGGGCGTCGGCAAGGCGGCGATGGATGCGCTGGTGGCCGAGCGCGAGGCGAAGGGGGCCTTCAGTGACCTTTTCGATTTCGCCGTTCGTTGCGATTCGAAAGTGGTCAACAAGCGCCAGCTCGAAAGTCTCGCCGCGGCGGGCGCCTTCGACGGCATCGAGCCCGACCGGGCGCGCGTATTCGGCAATGTCGAACTGATGACCCAGCACGCCAGCGCCGCGGCGAGCGAACGCGAAAGCGGCCAGGCCAGCCTGTTCGGCGGGCCGGATGCAGCGCCGGCGGGCGGGCGCGGGCTCAATCCCGTGAAGCCGTGGTCGGTGATGGAAAAGCTCAACCACGAATTCCAGGCCATCGGCTTCTACCTGTCGGCCCACCCGCTCGATGCCTACGGCACGCGCCTTGAGCGGCTCAAGGTCGTGCCGTCGTCCTTCATCCTCGATCGCGCCGGCACGCACGAGGCGACGCGCCTCAAGGTGGCGGGCACGGTGATCTCGAAAAAGGAGCGCACCTCGGCGCGCGGCAACCGCTTCGCCTTCGTGCAGTTGTCGGATGCTTCCGGCATGTACGAGATCACCGTGTTCTCCGAAGTGCTGGGCAAGGCCCGCGACCTGCTGGAAGCGGGCAAGAACGTGCTCGCCACCTGCGAGGCGCGGCGCGAAGGCGAAGGCTACCGGCTGACGACCCAGGAACTCGTGGCGCTCGACGCCGCGGTGGCCAATGCCGCGCCCGGCCTCAAGGTCGAGTTGGGGGAGGCTTCGGCGCTGGACCGGGTGCGCGAGATCATCGCCGCTGCCCCGCGTGGCAAGGGCGAGGTCAGCCTGGTGCTCGATATCGGCCCGGGCGAATCGGTGGAACTGGCCCTGCCCGGGCGCTTCGCCGTCGGCGCCGTGGCGGTGATGGAGCTGAAGGCGCTGCCCGGCGTGGTCGGGGTGCGCGAGATCTAGGGCCGGAATATCCGGGGACTCCAAGGACTTCGGCCTTGGGGCCCGGCCGGCCGGGGCACCCCGCCAAAGCCCGTTTTGCCTTGCAAACCCAAGCGTTAGAGGGTATCTAGGCGCCCGTAAATTCGCACACGGGGACGCGGCGGAATGGTTCGTCGCTCCGGTGCCGGGTCACCCGGCCACAACCCCGTGGACGCACAACCGGAGAAGCAACATGGCTATCCCTACCTTTACGATGCGCCAGCTCTTGGAAGCGGGCGTTCACTTCGGTCATCGCTCGGGCCGCTGGAATCCGCGCATGGCGCCTTTCATCTATGGCGAGCGCAACGGCGTTCACATCATCGACCTGCAGCAGACCGTACCGATGCTCTATGCCGCGCTTGAAGCGGTGCGCGACACGGTCGCCAAGGGCGGCAAGGTGCTGTTCGTCGGCACCAAGCGCCAGGCGGCGGAAAAGCTCGCCGAATCGGCCGCCCGCTGCGGCCAGTTCTACGTCAATCACCGCTGGCTCGGCGGCATGATGACCAACTGGGGCACGGTGATGGCCTCGGTCAAGCGGCTCAAGACCCTGGAAGAACGCCTGGGCGGCGACACCCACGGGCTCACCAAGAAGGAGCAGCTCCAGCTCACCCGCGCCCGCGACAAGCTGCAGCGCGCGCTCGGCGGCATCAAGGAGATGGGCGGCCTGCCCAACATTCTGTTCGTCATCGACACCAACATCGAGAAGAACGCGGTGGCCGAGGCCAACAAGCTCGGCATTCCCGTGGTTGGCATCCTCGACAGCAATTCCTGCCCCGACGGCATCGCTTATCCGATTCCCGGCAACGATGACGCCATCCGCGCCATCAACCTCTACTGCGATCTGGTCGCCGATGCGGTGATCGACGGTATCCAGGAAGAGTTGACCTCGCACGGCATCGACATCGGCGCCCAGGCGGATGCGCCGGTCGAAGCGCTGCCCGAAGGTGGCGGCGCGGCCGGCTAAAATGCCAATTTTTAACATTTAATTTCAATGAGTTGCGTAGCGACTCTCACGTAAGGACTGGGCTTATGGCTGAGATCACAGCGGCACTTGTCAAGGAACTGCGCGAAAAGTCGGGCGCCGGCATGATGGATTGCAAGCAGGCGCTGACCGCGTCGGGCGGCAACCTCGAGGCGGCGGTCGACTGGCTGCGCAAGAAGGGTCTCGCCGCGGCGTCGAAGAAGGCGGGGCGCGTCGCGGCCGAGGGGCTGGTGGCGGTGCAGGCCTCGGGCAATTCCGGCGTCGTCGTCGAGGTCAATTCGGAAACCGACTTCGTCGCGCGCAACGAGGACTTCCAGAAGTTCGCCACCGAAGTCGCCAGGCTGGCGCTGGCGGCCGGGGGAGACCATGACGCCCTGCTCAAGTCGGCCTATCCGGGCGCGGGCAAGAGCGTGTCGGAGAAGCTCACCGACCTGATCGCCACCATCGGCGAAAACCTCAACGTGCGCCGGTCGGCCGGCCTTTCGGTCGGCAACGGCGTGGTTGCGAGCTACGTTCATGCGGCGCAGTCGCCGGGCCTGGGGCGCATCGGCGTGCTGGTCGCTCTCGAATCGACGGGCGACAAGGCCAGGCTGGAGGAGTTCGGCCGCCAGGTCGCCATGCATGTCGCCGCGACGAACCCGCAGGCGGTTGACGTGTCGAGCCTCGATCCGGCCGCCGTGGCGCGCGAGCGCGACGTGCTGTCGGCCCAGGCCAAGGCCTCGGGCAAGCCCGACGAGATCATCGCCAAGATGGTCGACGGCCGGCTGCGCAAGTTCTACGAGGAAGTGGTGCTGACCGAGCAGGTCTTCGTCATCGACGGAGAGACAAAAGTGTCCAAGGCCGTCGAGGCCGCCGCCAAGAGCGCGGGCGCACCGGTCAAGATCGCGGGCTTCGTGCGTTTCGGCCTGGGCGAGGGCATCGAGCGCGAACAGAAGGATTTCGCGGCGGAAGTGGCGGCCCAGCTCGGCAACTGAGCGGGCCGGCGGTTCGCGCCGGGTCGTCTTTTGGGGGAAAGCATGGCCGATCGCGGCCCGTACCGCCGTGTGCTGCTGAAGCTGTCGGGCGAGGCCCTGATGGGCGAGCAGGAATTCGGTCTCGACGCCGAAACCCTGCGGATGCTGGCGGCCGATATCAAGACTGTCATCAGTGACGGCATCCAGCTCGGCCTTGTGGTCGGCGGGGGCAATATCTTCCGCGGGGTCGGCGGCTCGGCGCACGGCATCGAACGGGCGAGCGCCGATTTCATGGGCATGCTGGCCACGGTGATGAACGCCATTGCCTTGCAGGGCGTGCTGGAGAATTCGGGCGTGCCGACGCGGGTGCTGTCGGCCATTTCCATGCAGCAGGTGTGCGAGCCCTATATCCGCCGCCGGGCCATCCGTCACATGGAAAAGGGCCGGGTGGTCATCTGCGCGGCGGGCACCGGCAATCCGTTCTTCACCACCGACACGGCGGCGGCGCTGCGTGCGGCCGAACTCGGCTGCGAAGCGCTGCTCAAGGGCACCCAGGTCGACGGCGTCTACAGCGCCGATCCCAAGAAGGACAAGGCCGCGACCCGTTTCGAGCGGCTGAGCTATCACGAAGTGCTGACCCGCGATCTCAAGGTCATGGATGCCTCGGCGATTTCGCTGGCCCGCGAAAACAAGATTCCGATTCTGGTCTTTTCGGTCCACAATCCGGGGGCGCTGCATGATGTGGTGCGCGGGCGGGGCCGCTTCACGATCATCGAGGACCGCGCGTCCTGAGGCCCTAGCCGGGTCCGGACGGCTTGCAGACGGAGACTGACCATGGCCACTTTCAATATCAAGGACCTCGAAGGACGGATGCAGGGCGCAGTCAAGGTCCTGCACGAGGAATTCACCGGCCTGCGTACGGGCCGCGCGTCCACCAGCCTTCTCGACCGCGTCGTCGTCAACGCCTACGGCACCGACATGCCGCTCTCCCAGGTCGCCACGGTCAGCGTGGCCGAGGCGCGGCTGCTCACCGTCAACGTCTGGGACCGCGGCAACGCCGCCGCCGTCGAAAAGGCGATCCGCGAGGCCGGGCTCGGCCTCAACCCGGCCGCCGCCGGCCAGGTCATCCGCGTGCCGGTGCCCGAGCTTTCCGCCGAGCGGCGCGAGGAGCTGGCGAAGATCGCCCATCGCTATGCCGAACAGGCCCGCGTATCGGTGCGCAACGTCCGGCGCGACGGCATGGAACAGCTCAAGAAGATGGAAAAGGACGGCGACATTTCCCAGGACGATCATCGCGGCAAGAGCGACGAGATCCAGAAGCTGACCGACCGCACGATCAAGCAGATCGATCAGATGCTGGACGAGAAGGACAAGGAAATCAGGCAGATCTGACGCAATGGCCGACGCCGAAGGGATGAAGCGCGAAGTGCCCGTCCACGTTGCCGTGATCATGGACGGCAACGGGCGCTGGGCCGCGTCCCGCGGCCTGCCGCGCACGGCGGGCCATCGCCAGGGCGCCGAAGCCGTCCGCCGCGCCGTCGAGGCGGCGATGGAGCTTGGCATCCAGCACCTGACGCTGTTCGGCTTTTCCTCGGAAAACTGGAAGCGCCCGGCGGCGGAAGTGCGCGATCTCATGTCGCTGCTGCAACGGTATCTGCGCAGCGAAATCGCCGATCTGCACAAGAACAACGTGCGTTTGCGCATCGTCGGCGAGCGCGCCGCGTTTTCCCCCGAACTGCGCCGCCTGATGGAAGACGGCGAGGCGCTGACGCGTCCCAACAACCGGCTCAACCTCAACCTCGCGCTCAATTACGGCGGACGCGCCGATATCGTGCAGGCGGCGCGGCGCGCGGCGGAGGAAGTCCGCCTCGGCCGGCTTGCACCCGATGACATCACGGAGGAGCGTTTTTCCGGCTGGCTGATGACCGAAGGTCTGCCCGATCCCGACTTGCTGATCCGCACCTCCGGCGAACAGCGCATCTCGAACTTCCTGTTGTGGCAGTCGGCTTACGCGGAGTTCGTCTTCCTCGACGTGTTGTGGCCCGATTTCTCCAAGCGCGATCTCGAATACGCGATCGCGGAATTTTCCCGTCGGGAAAGACGCTACGGCGCGTCAAGTGCCTGATCCCCATCCCTTCAAAGGTATCGGACTGCGTACCCTGTCGGCCGTCGTGCTGGCCGCAGCGGCGATCGCCGCGACGCTTGCCGGCGGCGCGTCCTTTCTTCTGCTGGTGGGGTTGGGCGTCGCGCTTATGGCGCGGGAATGGCCGGAGCTGTGCCTGGCCGGAGCAGGGGCGAGGCCCCTGTGGCGGCCGCGCCCGCCGCTGGCGGCCGTCGGTTTCGTCGCCCTGGCCGTGCTGGCGCTCGGGTTGCTGGTCGCCGGACGCCTGCGCGAGGCCATCGCGCTTGCGATCGCGGGCGCTCTGGTGGTTGCCGCCTTCGCGCAGGGTCTGTCGGCGCGCGATCGCCTGCTGCTCGGCCTCGGTCTGCCCTACATCATCGTGCCGGCGGCCGCGCTGCTGTTCATCGCGGCGGATCGTCAGGGTTCGCTTACCGTCCTGTGGCTGTTCGCCGTGGTCTGGACGACGGATATCGGCGGCTATCTCGCCGGAAAGTCGATCGGCGGGCCGAAGCTGGCGCCCGCCATCAGTCCCAACAAGACCTGGGCCGGCGCCATCGGGGGCACCTTGCTGGCCGCGGCCACGGCGGCGGGATTTGCTCTCGTCGTCCGCTCGGCGGACGCGCTTCACCTGGCCCTGACGGGTGGCATTCTCAGCATGGTCGCTCAGGCCGGGGATTTGCTGGAATCCGGGGTCAAACGCCATTTTGCGGTCAAGGATTCCGGTTCTATCATACCCGGCCACGGCGGCATCTTTGACCGCGTCGACGGGCTTCTGGTGGCGGCGCCGGTGCTGGCGGCGCTGACGGCGAGCCGGGGCAATCTCGGGTACTTATGGCAATGACGCTTCACGACGGCAGCGCGCGACCGCGGCGGATCAGCATCCTGGGTTCGACCGGCTCGATCGGCTGCAACACGGTCGACCTTCTGCGCCGCAATCCCGGGGCTTTCGAGGTCGAGGCGCTGACGGCGCGTTCCAACGTCAGCCTGCTCGCCCGGCAGGCGCGCGAATTGAAGCCGCGCATGGCGGTGATCGCCGACGAGAGTCTCTACGACGCGCTGAAAGCGGCGCTGAGCGGCACCAATGTCGCGGTGGGCGCCGGCGAAGCGGCGCTTGAGGAGGCGGCATTGCTCGACGCCGATCTGGTGATGGCCGGCATCGTCGGGGCCGCGGGGCTCAGGCCGACGCTCGCCGCGATCCGGCGCGGCAAGACCGTGGCGCTCGCCAACAAGGAATGTCTGGTCTGCGCGGGCGAACTGATGATGAGGGAGGTGGCGCGGTCCAACGCCGTTCTGCTGCCCGTGGATTCCGAGCACAGCGCGATTTTCCAGGTCTTCGACTTCGATAACGTCGATGCCATAGAGCGCATCATCCTGACCGCGTCCGGCGGACCCTTCCTCGACCTCGACCTGGCAAGGATGAAGGACGTAACCCCGGCCCAGGCCGTGGCGCATCCGAACTGGAGCATGGGGGCCAAGATTTCCGTCGATTCGGCGACCATGATGAACAAGGGACTCGAGGTCATCGAGGCCAGCTTTCTGTTCCCGCTGTCCGAGGATCGCATCGAAGTGCTGATCCATCCGCAATCGGTGGTTCATTCTCTGGTCGGATATGCCGACGGTTCGGTTCTGGCGCAGCTCGGCACTCCCGATATGCGCACGCCCATCGCCTATGCGCTGGCATGGCCCCGGAGAACGGTTTCGCCGGCCGCCCGGCTCGATCTCGCGCGGGTCGGCCAGCTCACCTTCCGGGAGCCGGATCCTCAACGATTCCCGGCACTTGGGGTGGCAAGACAAGCCTTGAAAAGCGGGGGGGCGGCCCCTACAGTCCTCAACGCCGCCAACGAGGTGGCCGTTCAGGGGTTTCTGGACGGCGAGATCGGCTTTCTCGACATCGTCGCGGTGGTGTCGGGGACGCTGGAACGGACGGCGGCGGCGGCGGTGTCGACTCTCGAGGACGTCGTCGCGGTGGATCGCGAGGCGCGCGCGCGGGCCCGCGAGGAAATCGCCCGGCTGCGGGCGCGTCGCTGAGGTTCCGCCGCAGGGTAGCGAAGCCTTCCCGTCCGGCCGTAGTCCGGATGCATGAGTACCGGAAGCATGAGTAAACGTAGCGCAGGGATAGAATGGGCATCCTCGAACTGATCTGGACCAACGGCGCGGCGTTCATCTTCATCCTGACGGTCATCGTTTTTTTCCACGAGCTCGGCCATTACTGGGTGGCGCGCCGCAACGGCGTGCGGGTGGAGGTTTTCTCGATCGGCTTCGGCCCCGAACTGTTCGGCTGGACGGCCAGGGACGGAACGCGCTGGAAGGTGAGCCTGCTGCCGCTGGGCGGTTATGTGAAGATGTTCGGCGAGAGCGCCGTCACCGGCAGCGGGGACGAGCCGCGCGACATGACCGAGGAGGAGCGGCGCGTCTCCTTCCATCACAAGCGCGTGGGCCAGCGCGCGGCGGTCGTCGCCGCGGGGCCGATCGCCAATTTCGTTCTCGCCATCTTCGTCCTGGCCGCCCTGTTCATGACCGCCGGGCAGCCGTTCACGCCGGCTGAAATCGGATCGGTGCAGGCCGGCAGCGCCGCCGAAGCCGCGGGGCTCAGGGCCGGCGACCGCATTGTCGCCATGGACGGGACGACCATCGAACGCTTCGAGGAGGTGCAGCGCATCGTGCGCATGTCGCCGGGCAAGGCGCTTAGCCTCAGCGTGCGCCGCGACGGCGATACCGTGACCCTGCGCGTGGTGCCTAGCCGCACCGAAACCGTCGACCGCTTCGGCAACCGCTCGGAAATCGGTCTGCTCGGCGTCAGCCGCACGGGAACGGAATTCAAGAAATACGGGCCGGTTGCCGCCGTCGGCGAGGCGGTGAAGGAAACCTGGCGCCTGTCGGTCTTCACCCTGCAGGCCGTCGGCCAGATGATCACGGGGGAACGCTCGGCCCAGGATCTCGGCGGGCCCATCCGCATCGCCCAGATGTCGGGCCAGGTGGCCGAGGTCGGCATCGCCAGCGTGTTCTGGTTCCTTGCGGTCCTGTCGATCAACCTCGGTCTGATCAACCTGTTTCCGGTGCCGATGCTCGACGGCGGGCAGCTCGTGTTTTACGGCCTGGAGGCGGCGCGCGGCCGCCCGGCCAGCGACCGGACCATGGAGATCGGATTCCGTATCGGCCTCGGCCTCGTGATTGCGCTGTTCGTGTTCGTCACCATTCAGGATCTGTCGCGATTCGAGGCGATCACGCGCTTCTTCAAGGGTCTGGTCGGATGATCCGCGGCTGGCGCAGAGGCCTGCTCGCGTCGATTTCCCTGGCGCTGACGCTGGTGATGCCTTCCCCCGCGGCGCTGGCGCAGAGCGGGGCGGGCATCATCCGTGAAATTCGCGTCGAGGGGATCGAACGCATCGAGCCCGAAACGGTGCGTTCCTATCTGCCGCTGCGCGCCGGGCAGGTCTACGATCCGCAGCAGGTCGATGCCTCGCTCAAGGCGCTGTTCGCCACCGGACTTTTCGCCGACGTGTCGATCCGGCGCGATGGCGACGTGGTGGTCGTGCGCGTGGTGGAAAACCCGATCATCAACCGCGTCGCGTTCGAGGGCAACGACGCCATCAAGCTCGACGCGCTCAACAAGGAAGTGCAGTTGCGTTCGCGCGTCGTCTACACGCGCCCGCGCGTGCAGGCCGACGTCAAGCGCATCCAGGATCTTTACCGGCGTCAGGGGCGCTTCGCCGTTTCGGTCGTTCCCAAGGTCATTCAGCGGTCGCAGAACCGCGTCGACCTGATTTTCGAAATCCGTGAAGGCGCGCCGACCAAGATCCGGCGCATCACCTTCATCGGCAATCGCGTCTACAGCGATTCCCGCTTGCGCTCGGCCATCAGCAGCGCCGAGACGCGGTGGTACAGCTTTCTGACCGCCGACGACATCTACGACCCGGACCGCATGGCCTTCGATCAGGAAATGCTGCGTCGCCATTACGCGAAGAACGGCTACCCGGAATTCAACGTGCTTTCGGCGACCGCGGAGCTTTCGCCCGATAACGAGAACTTCTACCTGACCTTCACGGTGGAGGAAGGCCCGAGATACCGCTTCGGCGAAACGACGATCAAGACAAGCCTGCCCCAGCTCGACGTCAAGAAGCTCCACGACGTGCTGACCTACGGCAAGGGCGACTGGTACGACGCGAGCCGCGTCGAGGAGGCCGTCACCAAGCTGAGCGACGCGGTCGGCAACCTGGGCTTCGCCTTCGTCGAGGTGCGGCCCAATCCGATCCGCGACCGCGACAAGAAGATCGTCGCCATGGAATTCGATGTCCGGGAGGGGCCGCGGACCTTCGTCGAACGCATCGAGATCGAAGGCAACGTCCGCACCGAGGACCGAGTCATCCGTCGCGAATTCCGCCTGGTCGAGGGCGACGCGTTCAACACGGCGAAATTCCGCCTTTCCCAGCAACGCGTTCGCGATCTCAGGTTCTTCAAGAAGGTCACCGTGGACCGGGCGCCAGGTTCGGCGCCCGACCGCACCGTCGTGAAGGTCAGGGTCGAGGAAGAATCGACGGGCGCGCTCAGCATCGGGGCCGGCGTTTCGTCGACCCAGGGCCTGATCACGCAGCTCAGCCTGGTCGAGCGCAATCTTCTGGGCAAGGGACAGATTCTCGGCTTCAAGGCCCTGCTCGGTACCAAGGCGCAGAACTTCGAAATCAATTTCACCGAGCCGTATTTTCTCGAACGCGACATGTCGGCGGGCATCGACCTGTTCAAGACCCTGAAACGCAAGACGGGTTCGATCGTTTTCCAGCAGGAACGAACGGGCGCTGGCCTTCGCCTCGGCTTCAACTATAACGAAAGGTTGAGCCAGAGCCTCGGCTACAAGATCGAGGAACGGACGATATCGAACGTCGATTCGAATGCTTCGACCTTCGTCAAGAGGCAGGCCGGCACGTCGACGACGTCGGCACTCAATCAGGCGGTCCTCTACGACATGCGCGACAGCAAGATCGAGCCGACGGAGGGGTATTTCCTCAGGGTGGGCAATGATCTCTCCGGGTTCGGCGGCGACACCCGTTATCTGCGCACGAACCTCTCGGGTGCGACCTATTTACGCACGCCGATGGAAACGACCCTGAAACTGGGGGCGGAAATGGGCTATGTTTTCGGCATCGGCAAGGACATCGGGATCGCCGACCGCTACTTCGTCGGCGGGGACGAGTTGCGCGGCTTCGCCAACGGCGGCATCGGTCCGCGCGATCGTGCGACGGGCGACTCCCTGGGCGGCCAGCGCTTCGCCACGGGAACGGCGGAGGTCGGGTTCTTCCTCTCCCGATCGACGAGCATCAAGCCGAAGGGATATATTTTCACCGACATCGGCACTCTGAGCGATTCGGGCGAAAAGGGGGCGGGCGTTCAGAACGACGACATGATCCGTGCCGCGACCGGCGTAGGCGTCGGTTTCGGGACGCCTCTCGGCACCGTGCGGTTCAATCTGGCGAAAGCGTGGCGCAAGGCCGACTTCGACAAGACGGAAATTTTCAGCTTCAAATTC